>JAFXDI010000001.1:0-300000 GCA_017521245.1 Bacteroidales bacterium | reverse complement strand
TTGGTTCTGCTCTTAACAACTTTGGTGTTAAAGAGTTATTAGATTGCTTTATTGATATTGCTCCTACCCCACGTCCTATAAACGCTATTGAGCGTGAGGTTAAACCTGAAGAGGAGGCTTTTACCGGGTTTGTATTTAAAATTCACGCAAATATGGACCCCAACCACCGCAGTTGTATTGCCTTTGTTAAGGTTTGTTCGGGTAAATTTGTCAGAAACGAAAACTACAAACATGTTCGCCATGGCAAGATGATGCGTTTTTCAAGCCCCACTGCTTTTATGGCTCAAAAGAAATCGGTTTTGGACGAGGCATATCCTGGTGATATTGTTGGTTTGCCAGATACCGGTAACTTTAAAATTGGAGATACTTTAACTGCCGGAGAGGAGTTACACTTTAAAGGGTTACCAAGTTTCTCTCCCGAAATGTTTAAGTATATTGAGAATAGTGACCCAATGAAGGCCAAACAACTTAATAAGGGTATTGATCAACTTATGGATGAGGGTGTTGCCCAATCGTTTGTTAACCAATATAACAACCGTAAGATTATTGGTACTGTCGGACAACTTCAGTTTGAGGTTATTCAATACCGCCTGTTACATGAATATGGTGCTCAATGTAAATGGGAGCCTATATCATTGTATAAGGCTTGCTGGATTGAGAGCGATGATAAAGCAGAGTTGGAGAACTTTAAGAAACGCAAATACCAATATATGGCAAAGGATAAAGAAGGTAGAGATGTTTTCCTTGCCGACTCTGCCTACGTTCTACAAATGGCACAGAGCGATTTTCCAAAAATTAAATTCCACTTTACAAGTGAGTTTTAGTTTTTAAGATTGGTCATATTTGTCAAATTAGACTAATTGGAAAATATAAACAACGGATTACTTGAAGCAGTCCGTTGTTTATATTGTTATCTTGTTCGCCACAACTAACAATGTAGAAATGACAGACAAGTCAATTCTAATTACTACATAATTACCTTAAAGTGCCCTCGAATACTTGAGATGAACCTAATGAATAGACTGCTCCTGTCATTGAGATATTACGTGCTCCCCTATCCATATTTAGATAGAGATCTCCCATATTTGAGTTACGTTGAAGATTTAATGTTGCTGTTGCATTTAACAGTGTTCCGTTCAATCGTAATGAGTATGATATATTGCCATGTCGGTCAACATCTACTGCCTCTATTTTTATTAATCCTGTAGTGGTTATTCCTCCCATATTGTTTGGTCCTCCACCAAATCCTGTTGAGGTTTGAAAGGTGAATTGTTCTCCTTGCACCATTAAAAAGTTTAGGTTTGATGGTACATTCATCATTGCTCCACCGCTTACATTAATTGATATTGCATTAAATATCCATTCGCCACTATCTATTGCGTTTTTTGCCATTACTCCTGCAATGGAATCTTTTTGCGCTTCAAGCATACGTTTTGCCGCTTTCTGCTCTTTTTTAGATAACACTTCATCTTGTGCCGATAGATTTGTTGTAAATGCAAATACTAATATTGCTATTAGGGTAAATAATCTTTTCATTGTCTTGATTTTTTTTGCTAAGGTATTAATATTTTTTTAATTATCAAGTATATAAACTTTTTTTATTGACTATTTAAATTTATTATGATGTTCAAAAAAAAGAGAAATTGTCAGCTAACAATCTCTCTTTTTATGTTATTAATCGAGTTTTAACACCGCAAGGAATGCTTTTTGTGGGACCTCTACCGTACCGATTTGTTTCATTCGTTTTTTTCCTTTCTTTTGTTTCTCAAGCAATTTACGCTTACGGCTTATATCTCCTCCGTAACATTTTGCTGTTACATCCTTACGTACCGCTTTTACGGTTTCTCGCGCAATGATTTTTGCTCCTATGGCTGCCTGTATCGCCACATCAAATTGTTGACGTGGTATCAACTCTTTTAACTTTTCGCACATACGGCGACCGAATGGCTCGGCATTATCGAAGTGTGTTAGGGTTGATAGGGCATCAACTGTTTCACCATTCAGTAATATATCTAACTTAACGAGTTTTGATTCTCGGAAGTCGTGGATATGATAGTCAAATGACGCATATCCTTTTGATATGCTTTTTAGTTTGTCATAGAAGTCGATAACTATCTCTCCCAATGGCATATCGTATATCAACTCTATACGGTTCCCTGAGATATACTCCTGTTTTATTAACTCGCCTCGTTTACCTAAACATAGTGTCATAATAGGACCTATGTAATCGGTTGTTGTTATTATGGATGCTCTAATATAGGGTTCTTCGATATGGTCAATTAGTGTTGGTTCCGGTAATCCCGATGGGTTGTGAACCTCTGCCATATTCCCTTTTTTATCATATACCTTGTATGATACGTTGGGGACTGTGGTTATTACATCCATATCAAACTCACGGTCTAATCGCTCTTGGATTATCTCCATGTGCAACAAGCCAAGAAATCCACAACGAAATCCAAATCCTAATGCTACTGATGATTCGGGTTGAAATGTTAGAGAAGCATCGTTGAGTTGTAGTTTTTCAAGTGATGCTCTAAGGTCTTCAAAATCTTGTGGATCTATTGGATATACTCCTGCAAAGACCATTGGCTTTACCTCTTCAAATCCTGCGATAGCCTTGTCACAAGGACGTGCTATATGGGTAATGGTATCTCCTACTTTTACCTCCTTTGAGGTTTTTATTCCCGATATTATATAACCTACATCTCCTGCCGATAACTCTTTTTTAGGGACCATATCGAGTTTGAGTGTTCCTATCTCATCTGCTTCATATTGTTTTCCTGTTGCAACAAATTTTACTTTATCGTTAGATCGGATTGTTCCGTTTACTATTTTAAAGTATGCGATAATTCCTCTAAATGGATTAAATACTGAGTCAAATATCAAACATTGTAGTGGTGCTTCTGCATCTCCTTTTGGTGCTGGTACACGCTCTACTATTGCGTCTAACACTTCATGTACTCCCTCGCCTGTTTTTCCGCTTGCACGCAATACCTCTTCTGGTTTGCATCCTAATAATGAAACTATTTGGTCTTCCACCTCCTCTGGCTGGGCACTTGGAAGGTCTATTTTATTTAATACAGGTATTATCTCCAAATCGTTATCTATTGCCATATAGAGGTTTGATATGGTTTGTGCCTGTATTCCTTGTGAGGCATCGACTATTAATAATGCTCCTTCACATGCTGCAATTGAGCGTGATACCTCGTATGAGAAATCGACGTGTCCCGGAGTATCAATAAGGTTTAACTTATATGTTTCACCCCCTTTTTTATACTCCATCTGTATTGCGTGACTTTTGATTGTTATTCCTCGCTCACGCTCCAAATCCATATCGTCAAGAACTTGATTTTGTAAGTCTTTCCCTGATACTGTGTTGGTGTATTCTAATAAGCGATCGGCAAGCGTACTTTTGCCATGGTCAATATGGGCAATTATACAAAAATTGCGAATATTCTTCATCTACGTAATTATTCCATTTTAATACTTTTGCAAAGTTACTATATATCCTCAAATATGCCAAAATGTTTTTAATAAATTATTATTGTTCTAAGCGTATTGATATTGAAATAAAAACTAAAATCTAACGGATAAAAACTAAGAACTTTTATAAATATTTTGTATCTTCGCAAAAATAAAAAATGATTATTTATGACTAAATATATTGGTGCTCACGTTTCGGCAGCAGGAGGTGTAGAAAATGCACCTTTAAATGCTCACAATATTGGGGCAACAGCATTTGCTCTTTTTACTAAAAATCAGAGACAATGGATTGCTCCTCCTCTTACTCAAAAAAGTATTGATTTATTCAAAGAGAGATGTACTGAATTTGGCTACTCGGCCGATATGATACTTCCTCATGATAGTTATCTTATTAATTTAGGAAACCCTAATAAAGAGGCTTTGGAGAAATCAAGAAACTCTTTTAATGATGAGATGCTACGTTGTAGTCAACTTGGATTGAAACTTTTAAATTTTCACCCTGGCAGTACTCTTAAAGAGATAAGTATTGACGAGTGTATTACGCTTATTGCTGAGAGTATTAATATTGCTTTGGATAAAACCGTTGGAGTTACTGCGGTTATTGAAAATACTGCTGGGCAAGGTTCTAATATTGGTTTTGAGTTTGAACATCTGGCTGCTATCATTGACAAGGTGGAGGATAAAGCAAGAGTTGGTGTTTGCATAGACACTTGCCACGCTGTTGCCGCTGGATATGATTTAATCTCGGCAGAAGGTTACGAAAAGAGTTTTAACGATTTTGAGCGTATTGTTGGTTTTAAATATCTAAGAGGCATGCACCTAAACGATGCTAAAAAGGGTATTGGCTCACGTGTTGACCGCCATGACTCTCTGGGCGAGGGTGTTATTGGTAAAGAACTTTTCTCCAGAATTATGAAGGATGATAGAATGAATGATATACCTCTTATTCTTGAAACCCCTAATGAGGATATATGGGCCGATGAGATTGCATGGCTAAAAAGCGAAGCAGAAAAGTAATTTATATATAGAATATTGTACTATGGAAGAAAAACAAAATATATTGGATCGTCGCTATATGAAAATGGCTGAGATATGGGCTGAAAACTCATATTGTAAACGACGTAAAGTTGGTGCATTAATTGTTAAAGATAAAATGATTATCTCAGACGGATACAATGGTACTCCTTCGGGATTTGAAAATATTTGTGAGGATGAAACAGGACATACTAAATCATATGTTCTTCATGCCGAGGCAAATGCTATTACTAAGGTTTCAAGAACTAACAATAGTAGCGAAGGAGCAACTTTATATGTTACTGCATCACCTTGTATTGAGTGTGCTAAACTTATTATTCAGGCAGGTATTAAAAGGGTGGTGTTTTTAGAGTATTACAGACTAAGCGAAGGTCTTGACTTGTTAAAGAGAGCAGGTGTTGAGATTTGCTATATTGGTGATGAAAAAATTGACGAATAGTTGATTATCTATGAAACGAGGTTTTAAAATATTATACCCACTATTACTTGCTATTGCAATTGTTGTTGGTATCTATATTGGTGCCAAGTATAGCAATTCTCCAATTTCTGTTATACCAAATTTTGGGCAAAGCAAGATTAATGGTTTGATGTATTTAATCAGTAACGAGTATGTTGATTCTGTTAATGTTGATTCGCTTACTGAAAAAGTTATACCTAAAATAATTGGAGAATTAGATCCTCACTCATCATATATACCTGCTGAAGATTTGGAGATTGTTAATAATGATTTGGATGGCTCATTCAGTGGCATTGGTATTCAGTTTAGTATATTAAACGATACTATTATGGTGGTTGATGTTATATCGGGTGGGCCATCGGAAAAGGCTGGTGTTTTAGCAGGAGATAGGATTGTTTCGGTAAATGACTCTTCTATTACCGGGAGTTCAATTACTAACGAAAAGGTTATGCACCGATTGAGAGGTCCTAAGAATAGTAATGTGAAGTTGTCTATTCTTCGCCCCTCTTCAAAAGATATTTTAGAGATAGATATTACTCGTGGCGATATTCCTGTTAATAGCGTTGACGTTGCGTTTAAACCTAATGATGAAATTGGGTATATTAAAGTTAGTAAATTTGGAAAACATACTTATAGCGAATTTTTAACATCGTTAGCAAAATTGGCTGTTGAGGGTACATCTAAGTTTATTATCGACCTTAGAGGGAACTCTGGGGGATATATGGAGTCGGCTATTAATATGGTTAATGAGTTTCTCCCTGCTGGCTATATGATTGTTTATACCAAAGGTAATGCTTCGCCTTTAAACGAGGTATTCTCTAATGGTATGGGCTCGTTCCAAGATAATCAGATTGTTGTTCTAGTTGATGAATGGTCGGCTTCGGCAAGTGAAATTTTTGCAGGAGCTATTCAAGATAACGATAGAGGTTTAATTATTGGCCGTCGCTCTTTTGGTAAAGGTTTGGTACAACAACAGATTCCGTTTAATGATGGCTCGGCAATTAGATTAACTATCGCAAGATATTACACTCCGTCGGGACGCTCTATCCAAAAAGAGTATAAAATGGGTGATAGCGAAAACTATGAAATGGATTTGCTTAACAGATTTGAGCATGGCGAATTTGACTCGCAGGATAGTATTCACATGAATGACTCTGCTGTATATAAAACTATATACGGAAGAACTGTCTATGGCGGTGGCGGTATCATGCCCGATATTTTTGTTCCACGCGATACTTCGTTTTATAGTCCGTATTTGACTCAGGTTGTAAATAATGGTATTATTTATCAGTTTGCTTTTAAATACTCAGATGAGAATAGAGAGAAATTATCAAAATTCAAATCGGCAAAGAGCCTGCTTGTATATTTGAAAGGTGAAGATATTCTTAACCAGTTTGTTAATTTTGCAGCAAGCAAAGATATTAAAGCTCGACCTATTTATATAAATATTTCGCGTAAAGAGATTTTAAATAACCTGTACGCTAATATTGCTCGTAATATTTTGGGTGATGAGGCCTTCTACCCTATTGTTCTGATGAACGATGAGACTTTCCGCAAAGCAGTGGATATTTTAAATGAAGACAAAGGGTTTCCTGTAAGAGAGGATGAAGGGAATGAATAAGGATGATTTAAGATTGCATATAAAAAAATGCAAACTCAATATTTCACGAGAAGAGAGGGAGTTAGCTTCAATCTTGGTTAAGAATAAAGTTGAGTTGCTCACTCAATTTATGAGTGCTAAAAACATTTTGCTTTATAACGCTCTACCTGATGAACTTCCTACTGATTGTATGTTAGAGGGATGGGCAAATTCAAAAGAGTTGTTCTTACCTGTTGTTGCGGGAGACAACTTGATTATTAAGAGATATAACAAAGAGCTGTTAAAGGTTGGTGCTTTTGGTATTTTGGAACCTACCGGAGAGGAGATTGATTTTAATATAATTGATTTAATTGTTGTTCCGGGTGTTGCATTTGACAGAAATCTTAATAGACTTGGTAGAGGTAAAGGGTTCTATGATAAGTTACTTGCCAATAGTAATGCCTACTTGGTTGGTGTTGGTTATGATATGCAAATTGTAGATTGTATTGCAACAGAGCCTCATGATGTTAAAATGAATTGCATAATTACAGAAAAAGAGATACTATGAAAAAATTATTTTTGTCGGTTGCCTTAATGTTGTTTTCTGCAACTTTTATGGCTCAAGATTTATCAAAACTTCCTATTGATGAGAATGTGAAGTATGGCGTTTTAGAGAATGGATTGACTTATATTATTCGCCATAATGATGAGAGTAAGAATCGTGCTGATTTTTATATTGCTCAAAAGGTTGGTTCTGTTCTTGAAGAGGATGACCAAAGAGGATTAGCCCATTTCTTAGAGCACATGGCTTTTAATGGTAGTGAGCATTTCCCGGGCAAATCGATGATTAACTATTTGGAACGTAATGGTGTTAAGTTTGGTAACGATCTTAATGCTTACACTTCATTTGACCAAACTGTGTATAATATAGATAATGTTCCGACTGATAGGGAAAACATAGTGGACTCTTGTTTGTACATTTTGTATGACTGGTCAGCTGCCATATCATTAGAGCATGATGAAATAGACAATGAGCGTGGTGTTATTCTTGAAGAATGGAGAACTCGTAATACCGCTCCTTTGCGTTTGTATGAGGCTACTGCTAAGGTTTTGTTCAAAGGTACTAAATATCCAAACAGAATGCCTATTGGCACAATGGAGGTTGTTCAAAATTTCTCGTACGAGACATTGAAAAATTATTATAAGAAATGGTATCGTCCCGACCTTCAAGGCATTATAATTGTTGGAGATATTGACGCTGATGCAGTTGAGGCTAAAATTAAAGAGATTTGGTGCGAAAGAAAATTAGATGAAAATAGAGCAGAGCGTATTTGGGAAAAGATTCCTGATAATGAGACTCCTCTTGTTTCTGTTGCTACTGATAAGGAGTATAATCGTACAGACGTTTCGATTTATTGTAAACATAATCCCCTTGACAACAAACTTAAAGCAACAATGCTTGGTGTGGAGGATGTTTATGTTAAATCAATTGTTGGAAACATCTTCTCTCAACGCATTTCAGAGATTTCGCAAAAACCCGGTTCTGTTATATTAAATGGAAGATGTATTGACGGAAGAATGTTAGCGGACAAGGATGCCTTTATGGTTGATGCTGTTGCTAAGGAGGGTATGAGCAAAGAGGCTATTATTGTTCTTGCTACCGAGATTGAACGTTTACAAAGATATGGTATTACTCCCGGAGAGTACGAACGTGCTAAAGCAAACATTGTATCTTTTTATGAGAGAGAGTATAATGAACGTGCTAAAGTTGCTAATAACAAATATATTAAAGAGTATTTGAACTTCTTCTTGAATGGTGGCTCTATTATGGGTATAGAGAAAGACTTTGAGGCAATCAAAAGTGTCGCAAACAAAATTACTACCGAAGATATTAACAACTATATTAAAACCGTTGTTACAGATAATAACAGAGTTGTTTTAATTGAGGCTATTGAGAAAGAGGGTATTTCTTATCCAACAGAGGAGGAGATTCTTGCCATCTTAGAGGATGTAAACAATAGCAACATTGAACCATACAAAGATGAGATGAGTGGTAAAGAACTTATCTCAAAAGATATTGTCCCCGGCAAGGTTGTTAAAGAGTGTGTGGACAAAAAACTTGGTACTAAGATATGGACTCTTTCAAATGGTGCCAAGATTGTTTTAAAGAATACAGACTATAAGAAAGACCAAATAATGATAAATGGTGTTAGTAAAGGTGGTGCCTATTTGTATGATAACTCAGAGGCAGATGTTTATAACACTTTAGTTTTTGACGAGGTTATAGGTTTAAGTAAACTTGGCGGTTTTACTGATAACGAAATCAAAAAGTTATTGGCAGGTAAACGTGCTAATGCTTCGGTTAGTCTGGGCAATAAATCGGAGGCTGTAAGAGGTGTTAGTTCGGTAAAGGATATTGAGACATTCTTACAGTTAATATATCTACATTTTACTGATATTAGTAAAGATGATGAAACATTTGCGGTTTGGCAAGATGCTCTTGAAGAGGCTTTGAAAAATAAAGATGCAGACCCAAAGAATGCAGTATCCGACTCGGTTGCCGTTGCTATATATAAAGGTAATCCAAGAAGAGTATCTATGGATATTGATAAAGCTGGATTAATTAGTTACGATAGAATCATTGAAATTTGGAAAGAGCGTTTCAGCAATGCGGGAGACTTCACATTCAATGTTGTTGGTAATATTGACGAAGAGACTCTTCGCCCTCTATTTGAGAAATATATTGGATCTCTTCCCTCTTCTAAGAAAAAAGAGAAATGTGGTGACGACAAATATGGTATGCGTCACGATGAGTACATTAATGTGTTTGAGAGAGAGATGGAAAACATTGTTGGTACTGTTAATTGCGGATTTATTGGTAAGACCAAATGTACTACAAAAAATCTGATGATGATAAGCATCTTTGAGCAAATTATGGATATGGTTTATACCTCTACTATACGTGAGGAAGAGGGTGGAACATACGGCGTCGGTACTAAAGCAGTTATCACATTAAATAATGAATGGGTATTCCGTTTTGCTTTTGATACTAACGTTGAGAGTATGGACCGCTTGAAAAATCGCGCCATCAAAGAGATGTTTAAAGTGATTAACGAAGATATCGATAACGAGAAATTTGAACGCGTTAAAAAGTATATGCTCAAAAAGGCTAACGATAATGTAAAACGAAATAGTTTCTGGGTTAGCGAGCTTAACAACAAGGCTCTTTACGGAACTACCGATGTCTTGAACTATGTTGAGATAATAGAGGATATAACTGCTGAAGATGTTCAAAAGTTTATAAAGAAAATCTTCAAAAATGCCGACAAGTTTGAGGTAATGATGGTTGGTGTTAATAACTAATTATATTAGCAGATATAACATCTTGATTTTAACCAATAATAAAGAATATTTGCAATAGGAGAGATGAGTAATAGCACATTTTTGTATATTGTTGAGATTATAGGAACTTTTGCTTTTGCAATAAGCGGTATAAGAATGGCTGCCCGAAAGAGGTTCGACCTCTTTGGGGCATACGTTGTCGGACTTGTTACTGCTATTGGCGGTGGAACTCTTCGTGATCTTCTTTTAGATGTCACCCCCTTTTGGATGAGCGACTCAATATATTTGATTATTACTGCCGCAGCTTTGCTATTGGTTATTATTCTTCAAAAGAACATTCTACGTTTTGAGAATACCTTTTTTATATTTGATACAATTGGTTTAGCTCTTTTTGTTGTAGTTGGTATTCAAAAATCAGTTGCTTTGGATTATCCATTCTGGGTTGCTATTATAATGGGTACCTTAACTGGTGCTTTTGGAGGTATTTTAAGAGATATTCTTGTTAATGAGGAACCTCTGATTTTTAGAAAAGATATTTATGCTTCGGCTTGTATCTTTGGTGGTATTGTTTATTGGATTTCGTTCCGTATGGGTGTAAATGATATTATCACTCAAATTCTTGCAGCCGGTGGTGTTATTGCTACTCGTATTATGGCTGTTAGATATAAATGGACTCTTCCGACTCTTAAAAGCGAGGAGGATTTATAAGATTACTTTATGAAAGTTTGTATTGCAGAGAAACCGAGTGTTGCCAAAGAGATTGCGTCAATCATTGGTGCAAACAATAGACAGGATGGCTATTTTGAAGGAAATGGCTATTGTGTTACTTGGACCTTCGGACACCTCTGCTCTCTTAAGGAACCTCATGAATATGCCTCTGAATGGAAGAGCTGGAATATAAACACTCTTCCTATGATTCCTCCTAAATTTGGTATTAAACTTATAAATGACAAAGGGGTAGAGAAACAATTTGCAACTATTGCTAAACTTATTGCTTCGGCAGATACAGTTATCAACTGCGGTGATGCCGGGCAAGAAGGTGAGTTAATTCAGAGATGGGTTATGCAATTGGCTGGTTGCAAATGTAAGGTAGAGAGATTATGGATTTCATCCCTTACTGAGGAATCTATTAGAGAGGGCTTTAACTCTCTTAAACCTCAAGAGGAGTTTGATAAATTGTATGAAGCTGGTCTTACTCGCTCTATTGGTGATTGGTTATTAGGTATTAACGCAACAAGACTCTACACCGTTAAATATGGACAGAACAGACAAGTATTGTCGGTTGGTAGAGTACAGACTCCTACACTTGCACTAATCGTTAACAGACAAAAGGAGATTGAGAACTTTATTCCGACTCCTTATTGGGAATTAAAGACTCTTTATAGAGATACTGTTTTCTCCGCTGCAAAGGGTAAATTTGATGCAATAGAGAAAGGACAAGAGGCTCTGAATGCAATATTGGATAAAGAGTTTTTTATTACTGATGTTTCAAAGAAGCAGGGTAAAGAGGCTCCTCCTCGCCTATTTGACTTAACTTCGTTACAAGTGGAGTGTAACAAAAAATTTTCTTTCTCTGCTGATGATACATTGAAAATTATTCAAAGTTTATACGAGAAGAAGTTTACCACTTATCCTCGCGTTGATACAACTTTTTTAAGTAATGATATATATCCTAAGGTTCCTGGCATAATGGGTGCTTTAGGTAGAAATGCAACATATAGTGAATTTATTAATAACCTTAATCTTAAAAGTCTTCCTAAATCTAAAAAGGTTTTTGATGATTCAAAGGTT
Source organism: Bacteroidales bacterium (assembly GCA_017521245.1). Taxonomy (NCBI): domain Bacteria; kingdom Pseudomonadati; phylum Bacteroidota; class Bacteroidia; order Bacteroidales; species Bacteroidales bacterium. The sequence goes on along the minus strand of JAFXDI010000001.1, from coordinate 288,313 downwards.
ACTGACCACCATGCTATAATTCCCACTAATGTTACGCCAAACTCTCTCTCGGATAACGAGAGAAAGGTTTATGATATTATTGCGAGGCGATTTATAGCGGTATTCTTTCCCGATTGCAAATTTGCTACTACAACGGTATTAGGTGAGTGCAATGAGGTAGAGTTTAAAGCTACCGGTAAAGAAATTTTAGAGCAGGGATGGCGTATTGTTTTTGAGAAGAGTAAAGGGGATGATGATAATCAAAATGAAGATGAGGAGAAGATTCTTCCTACCTTTGTTAAAGGAGAGAGTGGACCTCACTCTCCTACTCTTTCGGAGAAGATGACTCAACCTCCTAAACCATATACTGAGGCTACTCTACTTAGAGCAATGGAGACTGCCGGTAAGTTTGTTGACAGCGATGAACTTAGGGACGCTCTTAAAGAGAACGGTATTGGACGTCCATCAACAAGAGCAGCTATTATTGAGACTCTTTATAAACGTAACTACATAAGAAAAGAGCGTAAGAGTTTGTTTGCTACTCCTACCGGTGTTGAACTTATTGATACTATTGATGAAGAACTTCTGAAATCTGCTGAGCTTACCGGTCAATGGGAGAATAAACTTCGTAAAATTGAGAAGAAAGAGTATAGCGGTAAAGTATTCTTGGAAGAACTCAAATTGATGGTTATGGATATTGTAACCAATGTTAGAAATGCAGGTTACAAGGTTATTACCATTGAGGAGAATAGTAGTAATAATAGCAAGAAAAGTGGCTCTTCAACAAAAGAGAAGAAGAGTAAACAAACTAACAAATCGGAGAAGAGACCTAAGGTTAAGAAAGAGGCCAATAAAGATGTTAAATGCCCCATTTGCGGTAAGGGTATATTGATTAAGGGTAAGAGTGCATACGGTTGCTCTGAATGGAAGAGTGGTTGTAGATTTACTATTCCATTCTTAGAGTGTAGTGCCGATGCAGATAGCAACAAATTGGCTTCTATTGCAGAAAATTATAAACCTAATAACAATTAAGGCAATGAGTAATGGTGATGAGCTATTCCCTTTAGTAGACGAAGAGGGTATTGTTATTGGCAAGGCTACAAGAAGTTATTGTCATGGAGGCAGCAAACCTCTACACCCAGTTGTGCATCTACATATCCTTAACGACAAGGGTGAGTTGTATCTTCAAAAACGCTCTATGAAGAAGGATATTCAACCCGGCAAATGGGATACAGCTGTTGGTGGCCACATAGATTATGGCGAGGAGATTGAGGTAGCTTTAAAGCGTGAGGCTCGAGAAGAGCTGGGCATTACCGAATTTGAGTTCTCTTTGGTTACTAAATATCTGTTTGAATCAGAGATTGAACGCGAACTTATCAATTGCTACAAAACTGTATATAATGGTGTTATTACTCCTGATCTTGACGAAGTTGATGAAGGTAGATTTTGGAGTATAACAGATATACAAAACAACATTGGTAAAGGAATTTTCACCCCCAATTTTGAAAGCGAATTTTTAAAGATTAGTTCGGTACTTTGTGCCAATTAGGAATTAGTTAGTTGCTTCGCAACAATGAGGAATTACGGCTTCACTTTGTATTAGTCAAATTAGACTAATTAGTCCAATAAACCTAACTGACAAATCTACGAGTAAGCAAGAGCAGAACCAAACTTGTTTGTGTTATGCCGAGCGTGAGCAGATTCAACAAACGAATGTTTGTTAACTGACAGCTGATTGCTGATAACTGATTGCTAATCGTAGTTTTCTAATGCTTGTTTCAGGGTTGCGATTATCTCGTTTCGTAACGATAAGGGTTGTAATACTTCTACTTTTGCACCCATAGAGAGTATCTCTTGCTTAAAGTCAAAGGTTGGGAGGAGGGTGTATTGAAATGTTGTAAAACTATCACAATCAAACAACTGCTTTTGTGAGTGATGTAGCGGTAATGTTTTTATATAGCTATTTTGGGGTGCATTTACCTTTAATACTATAACCTCCACGCTCTTATCTTCTACTATTATTCCAAAACTATTTTTAAAGTAATCTTCTGGTGAAAAGTCTGAAGGATATTCAAACTCCTCTTTTTGTATATCGGCAGATGACATTCTGTCGAGTGAGTATATTCGTAACTGATTGTATTCTGGATTAAAGCCTATTATATACCATCTTTGTTTGAATATTCGTATGAAATATGGCAGTAGGGTAACTACGTGTTCTTCTGTTTCGCTAAAAGTTCGGTATGTGAATTGCAACACCTTACTGTCGCGCATTGCCTCAATTATTGTTGTGAGATATATCTCCCCCGAAGGGTTCTTCTCTAACATTATTCTATCGTGTAGTTTTTGCTGCTCATTTATTATATTCTCTACCGCAAATGAGTTTAACAACCAAAAACGTACTTTGTCATTTGAAAGAGAATCAACATCTTCAATGTAGTATTCATTTGTTACTCTGTCGCACTCTATGTTTATATCAAAAAACTCCTGTATCTTTTCGCGATGGTTGTGGAATGTTCGGCGTGGTATTGGGTTTCCATCTGAAAAATCGGTATGAACCCAACTGTTGTTTATCTCTTTTAAGGTCATACGTTTATTACGGTAAAGGGTATTTACCAACCATACATATCTGTTAAAGAGATTTTGCGCCATAGTTTTTATAAATTTATTGCTGCCTGTTCCATGTCTAACCACAATCTGTCATCAGTTGGAACTGGTGCTGTTACTGATATTAGTTTTTTTGATACTGGGTGTATAAACTCTATCGAACGAGCATGTAACGATATACCTCCGTTAGCATTTGAGCGTTCGGCTCCATATTTTAAATCGCCTTTTATGGGACACCCAATTTTTGACAACTGACATCGTATTTGATGATGTCTTCCTGTTTTTAGGTTTACATGCAGAAGGTTATAGTTTACACTCTTTACTAATAGTTTGTAGGATAGCTCTGCCTCTTTTGCTCCATTTTTAGGATGATCGTATGCTATACTTTTATTGAGCTTTTCGTTACGATATATGTAGTGTTTGAGTGTTTGATTTTCAAAGGGTGGATTGTTCTTTACTATTGCCCAATAGGTTTTCTTTACCTCCCCTACTCTAAACATTTCATTTAGTCGAGATAGTGCTTTACTTGTTTTTGCAAATACTACTACTCCACTCACAGGACGATCCAGTCGGTGTGTTACTCCTATGAATACATTTCCCGGTTTTGCATACTTCTCCTTTATCCACTCTTTTACAATCTCAGAGAGTGGTTTGTCGCCTGTTTTGTCTCCTTGCACTATCTCGGAGCTGTTTTTGTTAACTATTATTATATGATTGTCTTCGTAAAGAACTTCCACTTTATTTGTTTTATTTAAAAATGAGGCTGTGTCAAAATGCAATTTTTGATTCAGCCTCTTAAGGTGTATAAGAATTGATAAAATACAAGGCGTTGAAATTTAGGGAGAAAGGAGTGTACATAGGTACATAACTGAGCCCTAATATTGAAAACAACATAGTAGTTTGTCAATTATGACACACCGCCATTAAAGTATTTTTAATTGAATTTGAATATTACATATTCATTCCACCACAACAGTGTATTACTTGTCCTGACACATATGATGATAGGTCTGATGCTAGGAATGTACATACATTAGCAACATCCTCGGGTGTTCCTCCACGACGTAGTGGTATTTGTTTTGCCCATGCCTCTTTTACATCATCTGGCAATACTGCTGTCATTTCAGTAATAATAAAGCCCGGTGCTACGCAGTTTGCTCTTACGCCACGTGGTCCCATCTCTTTAGCTATTGATTTTGCTAATCCTATCATTCCTGCTTTTGATGCCGAATAGTTGCATTGCCCTGCATTTCCACTTACTCCTACTACTGATGACATATTGATGATGCTTCCGCCACGTTGTTTCATCATTATTGGTGATACTGCATGAATGAAGTTGAAGGCTGATTTTAGGTTTATATTTAAAACCATATCCCATTGCTCTTCGGTCATACGCAACATTAGTGTATCACGTGTTATTCCTGCATTGTTTACTAATATATCTATTCTTCCAAAGTCAGCCATTATTGCCTCTACAACACTATGTGTATCAGCAAAATTTGCTGCGTTTGATGCGTATCCTTTTACTTTTACTCCAAATGCTGCAATCTCCTCTTCGGTTTTTTGCATATTTTCATCATATTTTAAATCGGTAAATGCAATGTTAGCTCCCTCTTGAGCAAATTTCATTGCAACTGCTTTTCCAATTCCTCTTGCTGCTCCGGTTATTATAGCAACTTTTCCTTCTAATAGTTTCATATATTTTATTTTTTAATGACTGTCGGGATAAATATATTTTGTACAAACTGTTCCTTTTGCTCTTACTGCATTTAATATTAAATCTATTGCCGCAGCTCTAATCTCTTCTCTTCCTGGCGCCATTCGTTGAAAATGGTTACGGACGTATGGAGCATCAAATCCACGTAAGGCATAGTGTATTAGTATGGCGGTTGCTTGAATATTATCTACTTCAAATGCTCCGCTTTCAACACCTTCTTGTAATATTGAGCGTAAAAGAGATATCTCTTGTTGTCCAATATCTTTCCAAGCATGTTCCAAACTCCAGACATCTCTAAAAAACTCTGTTCGGAGGGTTCCATTACGCAATACTATCTCTTTTATTAACTCAAGTCGATGAAAGATATAGTATGCAAGTTTTTCTTCGGGGGGCAAATTTTGATTTACAATTGATTTAAGTTTCTCTATCAACTGCATAATCTCTGATTCAACTACTGCCCAATATATATCTTCTTTACTCTTAAAGTGGGTATATAGGGTTCGGCGAACTTTTCCAGCTGCGATAGCGATATCATTCATTGTTGTAGATTCAACTCCTGACTTTATAAAGAGTTGACGTGCTACCTCAATTAATTTTAATCGTGTTTTTTCACCCCTCATATTATAATATATTTATATTGCGAAGATAACGCAAATATAACTAACTGCCAAATAAGGCGAGTATTAAATTTCACAACTATAATTATAGTGTGCTTTTGTTAGTTGTTGCATTATTAATTACAATATCTCGTAATATTGAAAGTTTTGTCTCTGAGACTCCTAATTTAAGTAGTATTTCTTTATCTTTTAAGATTGAATCCTCAAAATTACCAGTGTCATTTAGACTCATTTCAATACTCTTTGTATAAGAAGATAGAGCATTATTTATATCATTTTTTATTAAATAGATATGTCCGATGTTTATATAGTCATTAGGGGTTGGGGCAGTAGACAAAATCTTTTCGTAATAATTTTGAGCTTCATCAAATTTACCTAACAAAAACAAACACCATCCTATTGCTCGCCATGTTTTTGGAGTTCCGTCTGTTATAAAATCTACTTTATAAAAACATTCCAATGCCTCATTATATTTATTTGCCATTAATAAACAATAACCTATCTGCATCTCAAATGAGGTATTATCGGGCTCTAATCTTAATGCCTCTTGATAATATTCTATGGCTTTTGATGTATCTCCAATTAATCTGTAACATAAGGCTATGCGAGTAATTGTCCATATATCCTTTGTTATAATGTCGGCTTTTTCATACTCTTCAATTGCTCCTTTATAGTCTTTAAGCATCTGATTGCAATATCCTATCTTTTGATACAAGAGATAATCTGTTGGGTTACTGTTAAGTAATAATTTAAAATATGTTTTTGCATATGTATAATACCCTTTTGATAGATAAAATTCTCCTATACTTCGCAAGGTCTCTTCATCTTGGAAGACGGGTTCTAATATATCTACTTCATACAGATTTATATGTGTTGCAAATATGTTGGGAAGATTAAATTTTGATATAGTAAATAATCTATAAAGATCTTGAATATACAATCTTGCTCTTAATTTTGCCTCCGCTCTTGATGATTCAATATTTTCGGTAAACATATCACTCATATTTATATCACTCGGAAGACCTGTCAACATTAGGTTATTAAGTTTATTGAGTTCCGAAGAGAAGAGCAAAGAATATCTATCTGAATTACACAAAAAGAATGTTTTTTCAAGAATATCGCCCAACTTGGGAAGCTCTTTTATACTGTCATATATTTCGCTATATTCATTTGTATATGGTCTTAACCAGTTTTGTATTGATTTAAAGAAAGAAAAATCTTTCATTTGTGAAAATGTTGAAATCAATACATCTGAACCTTCAAATTGTAATTCGTTTATCTCTCTTAATTTCTTTTCAAATTCACTATCTTCAATCTTTTGTGCCCATTTGGGATTCTCCTCAAACAAAGATTCAAGTTCTTTTACACTCTCAATATTCTTATCTTTTATTGTTGATAATAGTTCATTATTTAGTTCTGCTGTCAGTTTCCTCATTTCTTTATTTAACATATCTGACAATTTCTCAATCTCTAATGAACGAATAAATTGTATAAAAATATAGCGAACATCTTCGCAGAAATTATTCTCAGCAGAGAGCATTTCTACTCTTAACTTTGCAGCTTTAGATCGATTTACTTTATTACGATGTATATAGGATATAATTAACGCTCCACAAAGAGCTCTCTGCTTCACCTCCTCGCAATTACTTTTTGAGTATGTATCAAGGAGAAGTAGTAACTTATCCTCAGAGAAGAAATATATAGCTGAGATTGTTAGTGCTGATATTACTAATGAAGAGGTAACTATTCCAAATTCATCACTATTTACAAGAGAAAGTATTGCGGCCTTTTCTTTTGTTTTTATTGTCAATGATGTTGCTATTATATTAAATATCTCATTCTGAATATTTTCAATTGTTTTAAGAGTTTCAGTTGTTATGCTCTTTTTTGATTCTTCTTTCAAGAGCATTATCTCTTTATCAATATCAATGGTATCAATAGAATCATAATAACGACGTTTGTCGTATATATAACCTGAAACTAAGTTATTCTGTATAAATATATCAATAGTTTCATCTACTATCTCATACAATGAAATGATTAATCTATTATGTATATCAACTCTTTGAGGATCTTCTACGTTTAGATATTGTGTCATTATAGAATATGTTGATTTAATTTCTTTTACCTTCTCAATAAGATCTTGAGTAGGCTCTATTGCTTCATCAAACAGATATTCTATTTGCTTTATTGCCTTAAACACTTGACCCTCGGACAAAGATCCGTAAATATTTTCTCGTTCTCTTTCTGCTACTTCTAACATTGCTAAAATATTTTATATCATATTAAATTCAAATACTATGCCAAACAATTGAGAACTAAGATATTTAAAATTGTAAAATAGAAAGTTAAAGTCTATTTTTTTGTAATTCATTTGTTTTTTGTTTGATATGCAGGAAGAGTATATATTTTACTCAAAAAAGGTTCTGTAAAAAAACAATAGACAAAAGTATTTAATAACAAGATATTAGATAGATCAGACAAATTGTTTGACATAAAAGATAAGTAACATTCAGATACCCCTTCGCTCTATTTTAAAAAAGTTTGATAGTTGAGATAAGCTTGGGGATTGATGCTTTTAAAAGTTGTTAGTTTTTTGTTGTTATAAATATATATTATTAAAGGGAGCTTACTCGCAGATTTACTCATCTAAAATTTATTTAAAACTCTTACACCACTCTTTAATACCGCAATTCAGACAATCGGGTTTACGAGCCTTGCACACATATCTGCCATGAAGTATCAGCCAATGATGTGCAATAGGAAGGAGTTCTCCAGGAATATATTTAACAAGAGTCTTTTCAGTTTGCAAAGGAGTTTTGGAGTTGTTTGTCAAACCAATCCTGTTTGAAACTCTAAAAACATGAGTATCAACAGGCATAGCCTCTTTGTTGAAAACAACGGCAGCAATAACATTAGCAGTCTTTCTGCCCACGCCGGGCAATGTTTGCAATTTATCAATATCCGAAGGAACTTCGCCATTAAAATCGCTCAATAACTTTTTAGCCATACCAACAAGATGTTTAGCCTTATTGTTAGGATACGAAACACTGCGTATAAGTTCAAAAACGGCATCGGGAGTGGCTGCTGCCAAAACTTCGGGCGTAGGGTATGCCTCAAATAGAGCAGGGGTAATCATATTAACCCTTTTGTCAGTACATTGAGCCGACAGTATAACGGCAATAAGCAACTGAAACGGAGTTTCATAATTCAACTCCGTTTCAGCTATGGGCATATTGGCCTTAAACCAATTTATAATATTGTTATATCTCTCCTGAATTTTCATCTGTTATAAAGCCGACTCAAACTCCTCCAAGAAACGTTTGTCGTTTTCAGAGAACATACGCAAGTCTTTAACTTGGTATTTTAGATTAGTGATACGCTCAACACCCATACCTAAAGCATAACCTGTATATTCTTTGCTATCTATACCACAAGCCTCTAAGACGTTGGGGTCAACCATACCGCAACCAAGAATTTCAACCCAACCTGTTCCTTTACAGAAAGAACATCCTTTACCTCCACACAGGTTGCAAGATATATCCATCTCAGCCGAAGGCTCTGTGAAGGGGAAGTATGATGGGCGAAGTCTAATCTTAGTCTCTGGACCAAACATCTCTTTTGCAAAGAACAATAGAGCCTGTTTAAGATCGGCAAATGTGACATTTTTGTCAACATACAGAGCTTCAACTTGGTGAAAGAAGCAGTGTGCGCGAGCAGAGATAGCCTCGTTACGATATACTCGTCCTGGACAGATGATGCGGATAGGTGGTTGAGCCTTCTCCATAACACGAGTTTGCACCGATGAAGTGTGTGTACGCAGAAGCACATCTGGGTTACGAGTAATAAAGAATGTATCCTGCATATCGCGAGCTGGGTGGTCTTCTGCAAAGTTAAGAGATGAGAATACGTGCCAGTCATCCTCAACCTCCGGACCCTCTGCTATTGAGAAACCAAGTTTGCCGAATATATCGCAAATCTCGTTTTTAACGATAGATAATGGGTGACGAGTACCTCTCTTTAAAACATATGCTGAACGAGTAAGGTCAATAGTATCATCCTCCTTAACATTACTCAAAACATCCTCTTTAAGAGCGTTAATCTTTTCTGTGGCAAACTCTTTAAGATCGTTAATAAGTTTACCAACTTCGCGTTTTTGTTCGGCAGGAACATTTCTAAATTCTGCCAACAACGAAGTTACTTCACCTTTTTTACTCAAATATTTAATGCGTAAAGCTTCAACCTCTTCGGCATTTGAAGCCTTTAACGCCTCAATCTCTTTCTTTAAATTCTCTATTTTAGTTATCATTACAGAGTCATTTTGTTTAAAACGTTGCAAAATTAATAATTTAAAGCGACTTTTTATAATATAACTCTCATAAATATTTCCACAACAGAGTTAAAAATATTATTTTCGCATCATAAAATCACGTAAAAAGATAAAATGGCAACAAAACTCCAAATAATATCTCAAGTAAAAGAGTATATCTCTCACAATATTCCACTATCTGTTGGCGATAAGATATTAGTTGGATTAAGCGGAGGAGCAGATTCTGTTGCACTTCTTTCAATACTCAAAGAGTTAGGATATTGCTGCTTTGCTGCACATTGCCATTTTGCATTGCGTGGCGAAGAGTCTGATCGCGATCGCAACTTTGCAAAGCAGATTGCAACAAAATTGGAAGTACCTTTTATTGAGGTTCGGTTTGATACGCTAAAATATGCTGCTGAAAATAAAATATCTGTTGAGATGGCTTGTAGAGAGTTACGATATGAGTGGTTTGAAAAGCAACGCATAGCTCTTGATTGCCGATATTTAGCAGTGGCTCATCATCGCGATGACTCTGTAGAAACTGTATTGATAAACCTTATTCGTGGTACTGGAATTTCTGGACTAACAGGTATAGCTCCACTAAATGGAACGGTTATTCGCCCAATACTCTCATTATCTCGTAACCAAGTTGAGGAGTATATCCAATTAAGCGGATTAAACTATGTAACAGATAGCACAAATAAAGAGGTAATATATGTGCGTAATAAAATCCGCAATCGTATATTACCAATGATGAAAGAGATAAACCCTTCGATTTACGAGGCAATAGAATCAACAGCTACACATTTGAGAGAGACAGAGTTAATATATCGTTCTGCCCTTAACAAGATAATTGATGAAGTTGTAGATACAAGAGAAGATATTGCATATATTGATATACAAAAACTCTTACAACAATCAGCACCACGCACCATACTATATGAAATAATAAAGACGTATGGTTTTGCAACATCGCAATTAAACGATATAATATCTTCATTTGGAGATGAATCAGGTAAAAGATTCTTCTCATTAACACACAGAATAATAAAAGATCGTAATAAACTTATTGTATCACCATTGGGGCAAGAGGATAACTTCATAATAACATATCCTGCTGAGGAGATGTTGAGGGTGGAGTATATCAATATTGAAGATTTGCCACCACTCACCCGAGATAAAGGTTGTGCATATTTCGATGCCGACAAGCTTCCTTCCGGGTTGAAACTACGTCATTGGCGAATGGGAGATAGATTTATGCCCTTTGGAATGAAAGGAACACAAAAGTTAAGCGACTATTTTACAACCCACAAGTTCTCACTTTTACAAAAAGAGCAGATATGGCTATTGGTTGCCGTTGATGAAATTTTGTGGTTGGTTGGCGAAAGACAAAGCAATAAATATAAAATAACCGAAACAACAAAACGAGTTGCTAAATTTACAATAAAATAGATGGCAAAGTTAGGAAAATATAACACACTAAAAGTAGTAAAAGAGTTGGACTTTGGGATGTACCTTGATGGTGGTGAAGAGTTTGGAGAAATTCTTTTACCAACCAAATATATCCCCCAGGGAACAAAGGTAGGCGATGAAATAGAGGTCTTCCTCTATCTCGATTCCGAAGATCGCATAATAGCAACCACACTAAAACCCTATGCTCAAGCAGGAGAATTTGCCTATTTGCAAGTAAAATCAGTAAACCGAATAGGAGCATTTTTAGATTGGGGATTACCAAAAGATCTGTTAGTACCTTTTCGCGAACAACGTAGCGAGATGAAAGAGGGCTACAAATATATAGTATATATCTATGCCGATGTTGAAAGTCAACGCCTTGTTGCATCGGCAAAACTAAATAAGTTTTTAGATAATACACCTGTTGAGTATGAGTTTAACCAAGAGGTTGATTTGCTTATAACTCAAAAAACCGATATAGGCTGGAAGGTAATAGTAAACAGTCTTCATAGCGGAATGATATATGACAATGAGATATTTGTTCCCATACAAAAAGGCGACCGTTTAAAAGGTTATGTAAAACATATCCGAAATGATGAGAAGTTAGACATAACTCTACAAAAAATAGGGTACGATGTTCAAGCAATGGATGCCCTTGCAACAGAGATATACGATAAACTAAAAGCATCAGGCGGGATAATCCCATTATCAGATAAATCATCGGCAACAGAGATAGCCGAGATATTCGGTTGTAGTAAAAAAAGTTACAAAAAAGCAATAGGAGCATTATATAAAGCAAAACTTATAACAATAACTCCAACCACAATAGAGTTGTGTTAATATAAATGAGAAATGAAATAATTGCTATTTTCTAATTGTGGCGAGGTCACGTACTAATTCCTAATTAGCACGAAGTGCTAAACTAATTGTTGCAAAGCAACGAACATAATAAGAGTAGTATATGTTTTAAGCATATACTATTTTTTTTGTACTATGAAAAGAGTTCTATTTCTAACACTTCTAATTTTTGCAATACTAACAGTCAATGCACAGCAAATTGATAAGAGCGAACTAAAAAAGATAAAAACATTCTTATCACAAACTGCACACTCAAATAAAACCAATGCACAAGCAATGGGAATAAAAGATTTGAATAATCCCCTCTCTTGGCATGGCGTAGAATGGAGTAATGGGCATCTAAAATCAATAATGTGGCGAGGATATTCCCTTTCAGGCGAATTGGATTTATCAGATATGATAATGCTACAAACCGTTGATTTATCACGAAACAAACTCACCTCATTAAATATATCAGGGTGTACAAATCTTAAAAGTTTAAATATATCAAATAATCATATTGAGGTTCTCAACTTGGAAAATTGCACCTCTCTCAAGCACCTCTTATGCAATAAAAACCATTTAAAAGAACTCAATGTATCGTTAATACCATCAATCTCAATAATAAATTGTGGTAATAACGATTTTACAACTTTTACTGCATCTGCCTCAAAAACTCTTAATACATTAAATATACAAGGATGTAAACTGCAAGATATTGATGTATCAGGTTGCGACTCCCTATTTAATCTCTATTGCGGATATAACAATCTAACACAAATTGATTTATCGGGAGTTCCCTTGCTATCAAATCTTAATATCGACAACAATAATATAACACGATTTGTGCCTATGAATTTAAAGAAACTGACAACACTCTATTGCAGCAATAACAATATGACCTATTTCTCAATATATAACTCTCCATTGCTAACGCACCTCGATTGTTCATATAATAATTTACGACAGATAAATATTGAAGAGTGTGATTATCTTTCGTTTATTGATTGCTCGTACAATAGTATCGATGATTTGGATTTACATGCCCGAACATTGTTGCAACATCTCGATTGTAGTAATAACTCTATTACAACTCTTGATGTTTCATTATGTTCATCGTTAGTATATCTAAATTGCAGACAAAATCCGATATTAGAGTTACACACTTACGGCGACATAAATTTAAGAGTAGTGCTTACTCCTTGGAATGAGTGGGGTCCGGGATACACTCCCAATACCATTATGCCACCACCGCCATATAGGTATTAAAATTTATACTCAATTTAACAATCAGAAATAACCTATAAATAAAAATATTCATTACTTTTGTGTATATAAATCGGGAATTTAGGATATAAAACACAAAGTAATGAATATGAAAAAAGGAACCATATATCTGTTTCTAACAATTATGCTTACAATGATGAGTTGTACATCAATGAAAGTTGTAGAGTATAATATAAAGAACGCTCCCAATATTGCTCTTTCTGATACAACCCCAATTGTGCTATTATATAATGTAAGCAAAATATCAGTACAAGAGAATCAAACAGTATTGAAGATACAAGACTCTGTTGCGCAATATATATTTGCAGCAATATCAGACAGACTAAACTCATCAGAATCCCCCTGCATAGTAAAAGAGTACATTGTTGATTCTCCCTCTTCGCAACCAATAACTAAGAATAAGATAGAAGAGTACAATCCTTCGGGAAATAATATTATAGCATTAAATAAGGTTTATATAAATCCCTATTATCGTTCAGGAACAATAGATGAAGATTGGCACTTTGTTGATTTGTTTGTGCCCACCGAAATACAACTCTCTATTGCCCGTCCTAATTATGATACAATAGTATCATATTCGTGTGTTGATACATTAGTATTTAATGGAGCAGGTTATACACGTGAAGAGGCAATAAATTCATTACCATCACACAATGAATGTATAAATAAATTAGTTCCCAATATAGCAAGAGTAGCATCGACACAATTTATGCCAAGTAACAAAAGTTTTGTACGACTCTATTTTGTCTCAGGCAACAGAATGATGCGAAAAGCAGATAAATTTTGGAGAGAAGGAAAATACGATGAAGCGTCATTTATATGGGAATATCTTTATGAAAATAAACGTTCAAAGAAATTTCAAGCACGAACAGCAGCAAATTTAGCAATGTACGAAGAGATAAAACACAATTTTGATAAGTCGTTAATGTGGGCACGTATATCATTCGCACTCCATTCACGCAAGAAGAGCGTATATGATCCCGAGATCGCATATCTATCAGATTATATTCAACAATTACGACTTGATTTAAGAGAGCAACAAGAACGAAGCAGAAGCAATATTTATAGATTTGAATAGTTTGCAAAAAAAAATCTTGAAAAAAAATATCAAAATATTTGTAAAGAAGAAAAATCTATATACCTTTGCAAGGTGGAAATTACAAAACCGCATAAAAACGAGATGAAAAACTTAATGTCAACATTCGCATACTTTTATTATTACTTTTACTTTAACATCAAGTAAGAGCGGGGTTTTGCGTGTGTAAGATATAAGAAATAAATAAAAACAAATACAATATCCCGTTCTTTAAAGAGCGGGATTTTTTATTAATATAACAATGAAAGAGATTAAACCTGCAAACAGAGTAGGAACAATAAGCGAGTACTACTTTTCGAAGAAATTAAAAGAGGTGGCAGAGATGAATGCACGAGGTTTGGATGTAATAAGTTTAGGAATAGGCAGTCCTGACCGTCCACCTCATAAAGAGGTAATTGAGACTTTATCAAACGATGCCGCACAAGATACAGCACACGGATACCAGCCATACGTAGGTATAGCTAAATTACGCGAGGCATTTGCCACATGGTACTCAACATGGTTTGGTGTAGAACTTGATTCAAAAACAGAGATACAGCCACTTATAGGCTCAAAAGAGGGAATATTGCACATTTCGTTGGCGTTCCTAAATCAAGGTGATGGAGTATTAGTTCCCAATCCAGGATACCCAACATATAGTTCGGTAAGTCGTTTAGCAGAGGCAAACATAATAACCTATAATCTAAAAGAGGAGAACGATTGGTTGCCCGACTTTGATGAGATAGAGAAAAATGACCTCTCAAACGTAAAACTAATGTGGGTAAACTATCCCAATATGCCAACAGGAAGAGTAGCCACAAAAGAGTTGTTTGAGCAGTTGGTAGCCTTTGGTAAAAAACATGGCATAGTAATAGTAAACGATAATCCATATAGTTTTATCCTTAACGATAATCCATTAAGTATTTTATCAGTAGAGGGAGCAAAAGATATATGTATCGAACTCAACTCAATGAGCAAATCGCATAATATGCCAGGTTGGCGTGTAGGAATGTTAGCATCAAATCCTCAATTTGTAGCGTGGGTATTAAGGGTAAAAAGCAATATCGATTCAGGAACATTCCGCTCAATGCAAATAGCTGCATCAAAAGCTCTATCGCTTGGCAAGGAGTGGTACGAAGAGATAAACACAATATATCGTCCACGAAGAGTATTAGCCGAAGAGATAGCCACAATGTTAGGATGTAAATTTGATCCGGCACAACGAGGAATGTTCCTATGGGCAAAAGTCCCTGATAAATATAAAGATGGAGCAGAGTTAGCCGATAAAATATTATACGATGCAAGAGTATTCATAACACCAGGAATGATATTTGGAAGCGAAGGCGATAAATTTATACGCATATCACTATGTGCAACAGAAGAGAAATTAAAAGAAGCAAAAGAGAGAATTAAAGCAATATTATAAACAGAATATAAAAATTTAATACATACAACTATGGAAATGCAATTTGAACCAATCACCCTTCCAGGGTTAGACGCAAAACGCCCACTTGTAATAGCAGGTCCTTGTAGTGCAGAGACAGAGGATCAAGTAATGGAGACAGCAAAAGATTTAGCATCGCGAGGTATAAAAATATTCCGTGCCGGAATATGGAAACCACGCACAAAACCGGGAGGTTTTGAAGGAGTTGGAAGCGAAGGTCTTTTGTGGCTTAAAAAAGTAAAAGCAGAGACAGGAATGTATGTAGCAACTGAGGTTGCAAACCAATACCATGTACTTGAAGCATTAAAACACGGAGTAGATTTGTTGTGGATAGGTGCAAGAACAACAGCTAACCCCTTTGCTATGCAAGAGATTGCTGATGCACTAAAAGGAGCAGACATTCCAGTATTGATTAAAAACCCAGTAAACCCCGATATAGAACTATGGATAGGAGGAATACAACGTATATACAATGCAGGACTACGCAAAATAGGTGCAATACATCGTGGATTTAGCAGCTACGATGAAAAAGTATATCGTAACTCGCCACAATGGCATATACCCATTGAGTTGCGTCGTCGTTTGCCGGATTTACCAATATTTAGTGATCCCAGTCATATCGGTGGAAAACGTGATTTTATTGCTCCACTATCTCAACAAGCAATGGACTTGGGATTTGACGGACTTATAATAGAGTCACACTGTTCTCCTGACTATGCATGGAGCGATAAGAACCAACAAATAACACCGGGAGCACTTGATCTTGTATTAGATGATTTGATTATACGTGACCAACACACAACTACCGAAGACTTAGGAGACCTTCGTAAACAAATTGATGTATTGGATAACGAACTAATAGACCTTTTGGCAAAACGTATGCGTGTATCTCGCGAGATAGGAAGATTTAAAAAAGAACATAAAATGACAGTTCTTCAAGCAGCACGCTACGATGAGATATTGAAAAAACGAGTTGAGCAAGCTGAAGCAGCTGAAATGAAAGGTGAATTTATGATGACAATTATGCAAGCCATACACGAAGAGAGTGTTCGTCAACAAGTTGAGATATTGAAAAGCGATAACTAATTGTTATTTGATAAAACTTTGCTAACTAAGATGTATAAGATAATCTTCTAAGAGATAGTTATCTTAGATATCTTAGTTAGCATAGAAATCTGTATATTATGAAAATATTAATAATGGGAGCAGGCAAGATGGGATCGTTCTTTGCCGATGTGTTAAGTTTTGAACACGAAGTGGCAATGTTCGATAAAGATTCTGCACGCTTACGATTTACATTCAACACCCTACGATTTTCAGAATTAGAGGAGATAAAAGAGTTTGAACCCGAACTACTTATAAATGCAGTAACGGTAAAATATACCATTGATGCTTTTAAAGAGGTGATACCATATCTCCCCGAAAGATGTATAATTTCAGATATAGCATCAGTAAAAACAGGGTTGCCTGAATTTTATAAAGAGGCAGGGCGTCCGTTTGTTTCAACACACCCAATGTTCGGGCCAACATTTGCCAACCTAAGTGATTTAAGTACACAAAACACAATAATCATTTCAGAGAGTGACCACTTAGGAAAAGTCTTTTTTAAAGACTTGTATAGCAAGTTACATTTGAACATATTTGAATATACATTCCAAGAGCACGATGAAACAATAGCCTACTCGCTATCAATTCCCTTTGCTTCAACATTAGTTTTTGCAAGTGTAATGAAACATCAAGATGCACCAGGAACAACATTCAAAAAGCACATGAACATAGCTCGAGGATTGCTATCAGAAGATGACTATCTATTAACCGAAATTCTTTTCAACCCTCACACACCACAACAATTAGAAGATATACAAAAACAGTTATCTATATTACAAAAGATGGTAGAAGAGAAAGACGCATCAGGAATGATAAAATACTTGAATGCAATTCGAGGAAAATTGAAGTAAAAACAACACAAAACAAAAAGAGCAACCAAGAATATAAAAAACTTGGTTGCTCACTTTTTTTTAATTATCTTTGCGGTAGATAAACTACCGCGAAAATAGGCTACACCTCGGCATAACTTAAACAAGTTTAGTTCCGCTCTCGGTTTGCACTATTTAGTATAGAAGATATATAAGAAAGAATATGAGTAACAACACTTTACTTGATAAATTAGAGACTCTGCAATTTCGCTTTGAGGAGGTGGCAACGCTTATAACCGACCCTGAAACAATTGCCGACCAAAGACGATATGTAAAACTCACCAAAGAGTATAAAGACCTTGAAAAAATAGTAGAGGCAAAAAAAGAGTATGAAGGATGCTTAAACTCTATTGCTGAGGCAAAGGAGATATTGGAGAGTGAGGATGATGCCGAAATGCGTGAAATGGCAAAAGAGGAGTTAGATATAAATAGTGAGGCATTACCACAAATTGAGGAGAAGATAAAACTTCTTTTAGTTCCGGGAGATCCACAAGATGATAAAAATGCAATACTAGAAATTCGTGGCGGAACAGGAGGAGATGAGGCAGCAATATTTGCAGGAGATCTTTTCCGTATGTATTCAAAATATTGCGAAACAAAAGGTTGGCGTCTTGAAGTATCAAGCGTAAGCGAAGGCTCAAGTGGAGGATTTAAAGAGATTATCTGTTCTGTATCCGGAGAGAAAGTTTACGGAACTCTTAAATACGAATCAGGAGTACACCGAGTGCAACGAGTACCGGTAACCGAGACACAAGGACGCGTACACACCTCTGCTGCATCAGTAGCCGTATTACCAGAGGCTGAACAATTTGATGTTGAGATAAACGAAGGTGAGATAAAATGGGATACTTTCCGTTCAGGAGGAGCAGGAGGACAGAACGTAAATAAAGTTGAGTCTGGAGTTCGTTTGCGTTATATGTGGAAGAATCCTAATACAGGCGAGACAGAAGAGATATTGATTGAGTGTACCGAAACACGCGACCAACCAAAAAATAAAGAGAGAGCATTGGCACGACTTCGTACATTTATATATGATAAAGAGCATCAAAAATATATCGATGACATTTCGAGCAAACGCAAAACAATGGTATCGACAGGCGACCGTTCAGCAAAAATACGTACCTACAACTATCCTCAAGGACGTATAATTGACCACCGCATAAACTATACCATATACAACCTATCAGCATTTATGGATGGCGATATACAAGATTGTATTGATAACCTTATGATTGCCGAGAATGCTGAGAGATTAAAAGAGAGTGAACTATAATTTAAGTTTTTAGTTGTTAGTTTTTTGTTTTTAGCATTTAAATTTCTAACAACTAACAACTACCCAAATGGGCAACGGAGTTGACAACTAACAACTAAATAGACATGACACGTAAAGAACTTTTTGAGAACATCAAACGTAAACGCTCATTTTTGTGCGTAGGTCTCGACACAGACATTAAAAAAATACCTCAACACTTGTTGTCAGAGGAAGAGCCAATCTTTGCTTTCAATAAAGCGATAATTGATGCAACAGCACAATATTGTGTAGCGTATAAACCAAACTTAGCATTCTACGAAAGTTTAGGAGTAGAGGGATGGATAGCATTTGAGAAAACAGTGAAATATATCCAAGAGAACTATCCCGATATGTTTATAATTGCTGATGCAAAACGTGGTGATATAGGAAACACATCAGAGATGTATGCTCGTTCATTCTTTGAACACTTAAATATTGATTCTGTAACTGTAGCCCCCTATATGGGAGAGGACAGCGTAAAACCATTTCTTGGCTACGAAGGCAAATGGGTAATTCTATTAGCATTAACTTCAAACAAAGGCTCACACGATTTCCAATTAACAACAGATACAGAGGGAGAGCAACTATTCGAAAAAGTAATGCGTACAGCACAAACATGGGCAACACCAGATGAGATGATGTTTGTAGTTGGAGCAACACAAGGAGAACGCTTTACTGATGTTCGTAAAGTTGCACCTAAATCATTCCTATTAGTACCAGGAGTAGGAGCTCAAGGAGGAAGTCTTCAGGATGTATGTAAATATGGAATGATTGAAGATTGCGGACTATTAGTTAACTCTTCACGTGGAGTTATATATGTGTCAAAAGGAGAAGACTTTGCAGAGGCTGCAGCACAAGCAGCAGAGTCTGTGCAAAAAGAGATGGAGGCAATACTAAAAGAGAGAGGGATAGTATAATATAAAAAGCAAAAAAAATATATATAAACTAACGAAAATTTATTAACTTCGCACTCATATACAAGAAACATAACCAATTAAAATAAAAAAAACTATGCAAACAATCGACAATTACAATTTTGCAGGTAAAAAAGCAATCGTTCGCGTTGACTTTAATGTACCTCTAGATGAGAATGGAAAAGTTACTGACGATACTCGTATTCGCGGAGCACTTCCTACACTTAAAAAAATTCTTGCTGACGGTGGTGCATTAATCATCATGTCACACATGGGAAAACCAAAAGGAAAAGTAAATCCTAAATTCTCACTTGGACAAATCAAAGACGTAGTAGCAGAGAAACTTGGAGTAGCAGTACAATTTGCACCAGACTGTGCAAAAGCAGCAGAACAAGCAGCAGCACTTAAACCAGGAGAAGTTTTATTACTTGAGAACCTTCGTTTCTATCCTGAAGAGGAAGGAAAACCTGTAGGAATTGATAAAGAAGATCCTGCATATGCAGAGGCAAAAGAGGCAATGAAAGCAAGTCAAAAAGAGTTCTCTAAAACACTTGCAAGTTATGCTGATGCATACGTAAATGACGCATTCGGAACAGCACACCGTAAACACGCTTCAACAGCAGTTATCGCCGACTACTTTGACGCAGATAACAAAATGTTAGGTTACCTAATGGAGAAAGAGGTAAATGCTGTTGAGAACGTACTTAACAATATTAAACGTCCTTTCACTGCAATTATGGGAGGCTCAAAAGTATCAACAAAAATCGGTATCATTGAGAACTTGATGGATAAAGTTGATAACCTAATCCTTTGCGGTGGTATGACATACACATTTGCAAAAGCAATGGGCGGAGAAGTAGGTCTTTCGATCTGTGAGACAGACAAACTTGACCTTGCTCTAAACATCATTGAGAAAGCAAAAGCAAAAGGAGTAAACCTTGTACTTGGAACAGACTGTGTTGCTGCAGATTCATTCAGTAACGACGCAAACACTCAAATTGTTCCTGTTGGAGCAATTCCTGAAGGATGGGAAGGTCTTGATGCAGGTCCTGATACTCGCGTATTGTTTGCTAACGCTATCAAAGATGCAAAAACAATCCTTTGGAACGGCCCAGCTGGAGTATTCGAATTCGACAACTTCACAGCAGGATCACGTGCAATTGCTGATGCAATAGTTGAGGCAACAGAAAACGGAGCATTCTCACTTGTAGGAGGAGGAGACTCAGTAGCATGTGTAAACAAATTCGGTTTGGCAGACAAAGTATCTTACGTATCAACAGGTGGTGGTGCTTTGTTAGAGGCTATTGAGGGTAAGGTGTTGCCAGGTATTAAGGCTATCAAAGGCTAGTAAAAAGTTGCAAGTTGGCTAATTTTTGTCCTTTGTTTGATTTTTTAATGCTCATTTAGGAAACTAAACTCCGCTTAAAAAAATCTACACAAATCCCAAAACTTATCTCAACTATCAAACTTTTTAAAATATAGAGAAGGAATATAATGTTCCTTCTCTTTTATTTTGATCACATACGTCTGTATGCTCCCGTCATTTTCTTCGCCAAGTTTGTTGTATCTTAACCTTTCTAATAAAGCATTAAAACAGAGCGAAAGTCCTTTTGGATTTCCGCTCATTTAATTAATAGTAATTTCTAACAACAAAAAATAAGATGCACAGCAGCGTACAACTAACAACTATCTTCAAAATAGTTCGGTAATTTCTGCTCCTACATAATCGATTAGTTTTTGAGGCGATATTTTAAGTTGTAATCCTCGCACTCCTGCACTTACATATATATAAGGGAAGTTTGTGGCTGTTGAGTGAAAGAATGTGGGATATGGCTTTTTCATTCCTATTGGACAACAACCTCCACGAATGTAACCTGTCAAAGGTAATAACTCTTTCATTGCTATCATCTCGGCACTTTTGTTACCAGATACCTTTGCTGCATATTTTAGGTTTACTTCGCAATTACCCGGTATAACACAAACAAACAGTCCGTTGCGATCACCTCGCAACACAAGGGTTTTGAATACCTGATTTATATCTTCGCCAAGTTGGTCGGCAATATGCTGAGCCCCAAGGTCGCTCTCATCTACTTCGTAGGGTATCAACTCATACTCAATTTTTGCTTTGTCTAACAGACGTGCAACATTGGTTTTATTTATCTTTTGAGGTTTCATCGTTATCTTAATTTGCAAATGCGAAGGTAATAATAAGTTGGTAATTATCCAATTTGTATTGTTTATATAGTTAATATATGTTAAAATAGGGGGGGGGTAATTTTTCCCTTGCATATTATTAATTTATTTAATATCTTGCAAAAAATTAACCTCAAAAACAAGAGAAGTTATGAGACTAAAAAAAACAATCGCACTAATTGCATTAATAGTATTATCTTCTACATTTGCGAGTGCAAATAGTGAACAACCTCGTGGAATAGATTTAGAAGAGAATGCTTTTGGCATACCAGTAGATCAAATAACTTTTGACAGTAAAGAATCTTATACAATTTCATTTTGGGCTAATATAAAAGAGTTTAATGACAATACAGAAATATCTCAATTGATTAATATTAGAGATGTAACTGATGAGTGGCCAATGAATAGTTGGGGTTGGATGTGGGGAGTTATAAATCAATCGGGAGATATAGCATACACAGTCAGAAATGGAGCTAATACTCCTCCCTCTTCGCAGTTAGTAGATGATTCATTTATCTTAGAAACAAACAAATGGCACTATTATACTTTTGTATTTGAATACAAAACCTCTACCTTGAATATTGATTTATATATAGATGGGAAACTCATATATACTCTTACTTCTCAAATAAGAACGTACGTTGAAGATGATAAAATAATTATGATAGGAGGTCAAAATTTTACATCTGCTCCTCTAAACGCATACATTGACAAAGTACAACTCTACAACAAAGCATTAACGCAAAACGAAATTCAAACAACAATGACAGCCCCCTTATTAAATGATAATTCTCTTAAAGGATATTGGGATTTTGAAGAGGGGTGCAATACTAACTCGGAAGGCTTTATGCCCAGTGACTATGGAACGATAGAAGCGACAATGTATAAAGGGACTTTTGGAGAAGTAGAAATTGTACCTTTTACATTTGGCGAGGGAATTAAAACGGAAGAAGATATAAAACTACCTGATGTATTTCCTACTGAAGATGCAGAATGGGTAATAAGATATAAAAACACTATGGCTAACGATTTTATTTGTGGCATTGAGGAGATAGGAGATACAACAAAATTTTATTATTGTCCTGAAGGTACATTTACAGTTAAGTACTATTTAGAGGGTGACACTATAATTAATGATAAAACTTATTCAAAGTTATATGATGAAACAGGTAGTTTTATTGCAGGAACAAGAGTAGAGGGAGAGAAAGTTTATGTAAAACCTGAATGTTATATTCAAACTTGTAGCGACTGCTCTTATAGTCGAGGGAATGATGATTATGAAAGTAGAGTGACACTATATGATACAGAATATCCATTATATGATTTTGAGACAGGAGAGAGTTGTTTCCCATGGATATACAACAACTGTAATCATATAGATATAGCGGAGTTATGTGAGGATAATATGGTATATGGTCTTACGAGGGGAATAGGCTCAACAGGAATGGGACTATGGTTTGATTATACGCTATTATTGACAGGCTCACAAACTTTGCCTAGTTTAGAGTCATTTACATATAAAGGAAAAAGATTCTTTTATAGGCCTTATTACAAAGAAGTTATAGTTATTAACCCAGATGGCGTTAAGAACCTAAATAGTTCCTCTGATATTAATATTAGAGTTGATAACTACTCTCTTGTAATAGAAAAATCAGATAATAATAAACATCTTAAATTAAGTTTATACAATACTCAAGGTATTATGGTAAAAGAGAAGAAATTATCTGATGAAATAACTCAAATATCATTAAGTGAGTTCCCGCAAAGCGGTGTTTATATTTACCATATTTCAGGAGAGAATGTTTATAAATCGGGCAAAATTATTGTGAAATAATTAAATAATAAAGAGCAATAAAAGAGGCTATCAAACAAGAATATTGAGATAGCCTCTTTATTGTTTTTATCTTTTTATTTGACTTTTATTACTATTGTTTATTATTGGATTGTTTTGTATCTTTGCAGTTTACAGAGAAGATATTTCTATATAGGAATAAGAACTATTATATAATTGATATTTACTAATTTATTTATAAGATAGTCAGATGATTAAAGTTAAATTACTTAACGGAAATGCTCAAGAGTTTTGTACTGAGAGCAACGAGGTAAATTTTATCGATGTTTTAAAATCGATTGATCCTCAACTTTTAAATAGTGTTGTTGCCGTTAAATTAAACGGCGAAATTACCGATTTAAGAACGACTATCACGACGGATTGCGATATTGAACTTGTTACTACCGATAGCAAGGAGGCTCTTCATATTCTTCGCCACACCACTACTCACATTATGGCAGAGGCGGTTACCCATCTTTTCCCTGAGGCTAAAGTTACAATAGGTCCTGCTACTGAAACAGGTTTCTTCTATGACTTTGAGTGTGCTCCTTTCAGCAAAGAGGATTTGGAGAAGATTGAGAAGGAGATGAAGAAGATTATTAAATCGAACCCAAGAATTGAGCGTAAGGTTGTTTCAAGAAATGAGGCTTATGAACTTATGAAGGCTAAAAACGAGCCTTATAAGTTAGAACTTATTGATGCTATCCCTGAGGGAGAGACTATTACTCTATATTCACAAGATGATTTTGTTGATCTTTGTATGGGCCCTCACTTGTTAAATACTAAAATGATTAAGGGCTTTAAGTTACTTTCAACTTCAACTGCTTATTGGCGTGGTGATAAGAGCAATGCTTCGTTATCGCGTATATATGGTACTGCGTTCTTTACTAAAGAGGATTGCGATGCTTATCTCGCTCACTTGGAGCATATCAAAAACATTGACCACAACAAGATTGGTAGAGAGATGGAGTTGTTCACAACTGTTGATGTTATTGGTCAAGGTTTGCCTTTGCTTATGCCTAAGGGTGCTAAGATTGTTCAAACTCTTCAACGTTGGATTGAGGATTTGGAGGATAACGAGTGGGGTTACATCAGAACTAAAACTCCTTTGATGGCAAAGAGCGATTTGTATAAGATTTCGGGACACTGGGATCATTACAAAGATGGTATGTTTGTTCTTGGTAACGAGGAGGAGGATAAAGAGGTGTTTGCTCTTCGTCCTATGACTTGTCCTTTCCAATATTATGTTTACAAAGCAACTCAACACTCTTATAGAGATCTTCCTTTACGTTATAGCGAGACCTCTACCCTATTCCGCAATGAGGATTCTGGTGAGATGCACGGTTTGACTCGCGTTCGTCAATTTACTATAAGCGAGGGACACTTAATTGTTCGCCCCGACCAGATGGTGGAAGAGTTTAAAAACTGTCTTGCTTTGGCTAAACATGTTATGACTACTCTTGGTCTGCAAGATGATGTTACTTACGTTTTGGCTAAATATGACCCAGAGAACACTACTAAATATATTGGTACTGCTGAGGTTTGGGAGGAGACTCAAGAGCATATTCGCCAAATGTTACGCGAACTTGAAATTCCTTTTGTTGAAGAGGTTGGTGGTGCTGCATTCTATGGTCCTAAGGTTGATATAAACGCTAAGAACGTTTATGGTAAAGAGGATACTATGATTACTGTTCAATGGGATGCTCTATTGAGCGAACAATTTGATATGTACTACATTGACCAAAACGGAGAGAAAGTAAGACCTTATATTATTCACCGTACAAGTATGGGTTGCTACGAGCGTACTCTTGCTTGGTTGATTGAGAAATATGAGGGTAAATTCCCAACTTGGTTATCTCCTGAACAAGTGCGTATATTACCTATATCTGACAAATATATTGAGTATGCTGACAAGGTTGCAGCAGAGCTTAAACGCAACGGAGTGCTTGTTACTGTTGATGGCAGAGCGGAGAAGATTGGATACAAGATCCGCGATGCCCGTAACAATCGTGTTCCTTATATGTTGGTTATTGGTCAACAAGAGGAAGAGAGCAACTCGGTTGCTGTTCGTAGTCGCTTTGCCGGCGATGAGGGTAGCAAACCTTTGGCTCAGTTTGTTTCTGAAATCTGTGAAGAGATTAGAACTAAGGCTATCCGCAAAGAGGTTCCTCAAGAGAATAAGTGATAATTATTACTAAATAAATATTTGTTTACAAGGCTAAAGGGTATATCGTTGATATGCCCTTTGCTATTTTAACACTCTTTGGTGTTAGTTATATTTTGAAATACAGAGGTTTATTTGTAACTTTGCCACATCACAGCAAAATGGTTTGCTGATATTTTTCTAAATTTTAGATTATGAGAAATTTTTTTACTCTTGCATTTTTAGTTATTTCCACTCTTGTTTATGCAAATGGTTATAACAATAAACTATCTATAAATACATTCAACTTTATAAATGAGATTAACAACGAAAATAGTTCGTTGCTAAAATCTTCGAAAGATAGATGCTCTGAAATTGGTGCTTATATTATTGTTAAAGAGGGTTGCAACCCCTACTCATTGGAAGAGTATGGCGTAAAGGTTAATATGGTTTTGGATTCTATTATATCGGCACGTATTCCTCTTGATGCAATAGATGAAATTTCTTCTCTTGACATAGTAAAGAGAATTGATTCTGGTGGCAGACCAAAACCAAAATTAGATAAAGCAAGAGAAGCTGTTAATGTAGATGATATTATCAATGGTATTGAGTTACCTTCGGCATATACTGGTAAGGGTGTGGTTATTGGCATCATTGACTGTGGTGTTCAATTGAACCATATAAATTTTTACGACAAAGATGGTAATCTTCGTATTAAACGTTTTTGGAATCAGCCTATTAATACTGGTACTCCTCCTGAAGGTTATAGTTATGGTAGCGAATACAAGAGTGAAGAGGATATTGAAAATGTTGGTTTTGATGACACATACGAAACTCATGGTTGCCATGTTTTAGGTATTGCTGCTGGTAGTTATAAAGAGAATAACTTTCATGGCGTTGCCCCCGAAACGGATATTGTAGTTGTTAGTTACAACTATAACGATCAAAGTATTGAATGGAACTCAATAAGCGATGGCTTAAAATATATTTATGATTATGCCGATAGCGTTAATAAACCTTGTGTTGTCAATATAAGTTTAGGTGATGTTTATGGTCCCCACGACGGATGTTCTATTCTTGACCAAGTTTGTGATGCTCTTCAAGGAGAAGGTAAACTCCTTGTAGGTAGTGCAGGTAACGAAGGTAACCATAGACAACATATTAAAAAGACGTTTACTACAGCACAAGATAGTTTGAGAACATACGTTAATTTACTTACTAAATATAATACCTACTATGCTTCTCAATGCGATTTTTATGCAGAACATAATCAAGAGTTTAAAGTTAAGGTTTGCGTTGTTAAGGCAAGTGATGGTACTGTAGTTAATGAGACAGAGGCTGTATCATCAAGTAATATTGGTGTTCACGAATTCTCTCTTTCAAAGGTTGATAACGTTGGAGCGAATGTAGCTATTCAAATTGGTTGTGAACTTGAACCCGGTAGCAACAGACCTCATATAAATGTTATGGCTCTTGCTAGTTCTGTAAAAACAGGATATACCATTGGTTTTAAAGTTATAGGAGCAACAGGCACTACAATTCATGGTTGGTGCGATGACTATTATAGCAGATTTACCAATAAATCAAATCTTGAGGGTTGGACTCCCGGTGATTTTGAGAGTAACATTGCCGAGATAGGCGGTACCGGTAAACGTATTATAAGTGTTGGCTCGTATGTATCAAGAGCATATTCTGCAACTTCTACTTTGGGAGATATATCAAGTTTCTCAAGTATTGGTCCAACCCTTGACGGAAGAATGAAACCTGATATTGCTGCTCCCGGTGAGTATCTTGTTTCATCAATGTCTAACTCTTCATACTCAGTCAGCAACAATAGTACCGAAATTCAACGTGGTGATACTGTTACTGTTAATGGTATTAACTACTATTGGGGTGCTATAAGAGGAACTTCTATGAGTTCTCCTATGGTTGCCGGTACTCTGGCTTTGTGGTTAGAGGCTAATCCTAATCTTACCCCCGAAGATGTTAGAGAGATTTTTAGTGAAACTGCAATAAGAGATGAATGGACTGGCAGTCAACCTAACAATACATGGGGATATGGAAAACTTGATGCTTGGGGTGGATTAAAAAAGATTTTAGAGTTGAATGGTATTGAGGAGAGCTATATTACTGAGAACAATAACAATGTAAGGGTTTATGCAAATAATGGAGTGATAAATGTTTTATTCACTAACAATATAAGTAATTGCTCTATTGCTGTTTATGATATCACTGGTAAACTTCTAATTAACAAACTTATTGGTTGTGCAAATGCAGGTGAAGAGATTCTCTTTAACCAGATTTCAGATAATGGTATCTATATTATAAAAATTGATGGCGACAATTTTGCAAATGCCACTAAAGTTATTTTATAAATAAAGTAGTTATATTATAACAACTTGAATGTTAGAAAGATGCTGGAGAAGTACACCTTTACTCCAGCATCTTTATTATGACAACTATTCAATTTAAGATACAACTTTTATTGTGCTGCTTGAGTTTGTTCCCTCTTGTATTACTTGTATTTGTACGGGCACACACTCTCGAAGTGCCTCTACGTGAGATATTATTCCTACATGACGTCCTGCCTTTATATGAAGGGTACGGAGGGTATCAATAACATTTTGTAGAGCATCTCCACTTAGTGTTCCAAATCCCTCATCGATAAAGAGTGTATCTACAGACAGGGTTGTGCCTATATCACTAAGGGCTAATGCCAACGAAAGGGATACAAGAAAACTTTCTCCGCCTGAGATTGTACTTGCTGCTCGAGAAAGATAACCTTGATAGGCATCTTGAAGCATTATTACAAAGGTTCCAGGTTCTACTTTTAAAAGATAACGATCTGTTAAAGATCTCATATAATTGTTTGCTGAGTGTACTAAATTGGATAAGATGTAACTCTGGGCTATTTGACGGAATTTGTTTCCTATTGCATCACCTAAAAGATTGTCTATTTTACTCCAATTTTCATATTCTATACGCTTAGCCTCTTTTTCATCAAGAAGTTTTTTGAGTTCTTGATTTTGCTCCTCATTATTTTTTAACTCTTGCTCAATTGACACTTTAGTTTCAACTATCTTAACAGAATTACTCTCTTGTTCTGCCATTCGTTGAACTATTAGTTCTATGGTTTCCTCGTCTGATAACTGGGGACATTTCTTAAGATGTGTCTCTATTTGCTGTTTTAACATCTTATATTGAGCCTCAATTGCTACAAAGTTTTCTCGAACCTTTTTTATACTCTCAGTCTCTGCATTTATATTATCGGAAGTATATGTATTTAGTTCTATTACTCTCTCTTTTGTTATAGATGGATGTGAAGATAGATATTTTTCAAGTTCTTCAGAACTCTCTTTTATCATACCTTCTGCTATTTTTAAATTGCCAAGTGCTGTTGTTATATTTGTTGCTAATGCTCTTGTATCATTTTCTAAATCTTCTATTTTTACTACATCTATTGGATTATATGTTTGTAATAGAGGATTTAACTCTTGGATTTTTGCAAGTATAGTTTTTACATTACCACATATAGTTTCTAATTTATGACTTTGTGATTGAAGTTCTTCTCGCTCATTTAGGGTTGTGTTATATTTGTTATACTCTGAATTTAATTTTACAACAAACTCTTGTGGTTGCAAACTCCAATCTATACCCCATTTAATTAAAGGCAGATACTCTTGAACTTTTGTCTTGTCTTCTTCTACCTCGCCTCTTTTTATTTTTACTATTCCCTCCTCTTTCTCTATTGTTGTATTTTCTTGGGCTATGCGATGTTCTGCCTCTAAAACTTTATTGTTAAGTTTATCTACATTATCGCGCATAGTATTTAGGGTTGTTTGGATTTTTTGAACCTCTTTTTCTTTAGTCTCTCCAATAGATATTTTTATTTCTAAATCTATTTTTTTTGTATTGTTTGTTTCTTGTAAATTATTTAGTATTGAGAGGGTTGTATCATTTAGTGTTTCTACTCCACAATCTTTACAGCCGTTTATTACTTTTTGTGTTGCCTCTTCAACAGACTTGTCGGCTTCTAATAGTTGCTTATCTCTGTTATATGATTCAATTGCAGATTTAATCTCTGCATCAATTTTTAATTTTACTTCTCGCAATTGGTTGTAATTATTTTCAGCCTCTTCATACGCAATTATGAAACCATCAACCAATGCTGACAGGGTATCCTCATGTGGTATCTCCGACACTATCTTTTGTTGACATAAGGGGCATACATCTCCTATGGTAAGTTTTGAACGTAATGTTTTTGCAAACTTATCAACGGTATCTTTCTGCTTGTCTAATGTTGCTTTTCGCTCTTTCATTATTAAATCTGCTTCTCGAAGTGGGGTATCCATATCAGCAGACTGTTTCTTCTTTTCTATTATTGATAATTCTTGAGTTGCAAGTCTTTTTTTTAAATTCTCAATACGTTTTTTCTCTTGCTCTAAGTTCTCAATTCTCTCTTTTGCTATTGCTATTTTATTTAGCAAATCGCTTACTTGTGCATACGCTACACGAAGTTGTGGAAGATTTATATCTTCAAGTTCTTTTTTTGCTGTGTTTAACTCTTCGGCTTTCAGTGCATACTCTTTCTTGACCTCCTCAACTTTACGTATTGCCTCTTGATGAAGAGGTAACAGATTATCTGTTAGTGATTTTCGATTATTCCCAATAATTTTACTTTTTGCCTCTATTATCGCATAATCATCCGCAATATTGAGCAAAAGAGTTTTGATTGTTTGTGCATTTTCGTATATAGTTTTATTTTCTTGCTCATTTTCAAAATAGGTATCTATTTTTTCAATAGAAGATTTAATTGCTGTGAGTTGGGTTAATTCATACTTATAACCACCTAATAATCTTTGAAACTCTTCTGCTAATGTTCTAAGTATCTCCTCTTGTGTCTGTTGTATGGTTTTAGCTTTGGATATTTTCTCAAGACTATCTCGTGCATCAATTGTCTCTTGCCACTCTTGAACAAGCTTCTCTTTTTGTTTAAAATGAGGTTCTTCAAGCAATTGTTTTGCTTCTTGAAGTGATTCGCAACTACTCCTCTCTTCCTCTTTTAGATTTATATCTGTTTTAAGCCACTCAAGTTTTAGTGATTCATTTTCGGTTAACTTTTTTATAATTTTATACTCTTCTTCAAGAGTGTTTAACAAATCTTTTTTTGCTGTTATTTCATCTTCGGTGAGTATGTGAATATTATCTACTTGTTTATTTATTGTATTATAGGCTTCTCTCTTCTCTGAGGTTATAATATATATTTGCTTTCCTATTTGAGAATATATATCTACTCCTGTTATCTTCTCTAATATTTCGGCTTTTTCATTATTATTACTGTTTAAGAATCGTGTAAATTCACCTTGTGCAAGTAGGGTTGTTCTACAAAATTGATTAAAATCCAATCCTATTGCAGACTTTATTTCATCTTGAATTTCTGCATCTTTTGTTAATGTAATACCTCTTGTGATATTTTTTAATATCCAACTTTTGGATTGTAGTTTACCTGATACTTTGTTATTTGCTCTACGCACACTCCATGTTGCCTCATAACTAATCTCATTCTTTCCAATAAAAGTCAAAGTTACATACGCCTCTGCCTCATTTCTTCTTAATAGTTGTCGGGGATCTTTAAGTGTTAAGGAATCGCTCTTTCCTGCATCCTCTACCTTTCCGCCCATTTTACAATTTGTTAATCGAGGGGTATCGGCATATAAAGCAAGACATATTGCATCGAGGATTGTTGATTTTCCTGAACCTGTTTTTCCTGTTATTAGAAATATATCACTATCGGCTAATGGTTGCGACTCAAAATCGATAACTGCATCTTCGACCGATGCTATATTGTGGATTGTTAGTTTTTGTATCTTCATAACTCTAATTCATTTACTCATTGCGCATCTCTTCATTTAATCTTCCTAATGCCTCCTGAAATAGTGTTTGCATTGTTTCATCAAAGACAATGCCTTTGTCTTTAGCATATTGACGTGCAATGTCGATAGGTGCTTCGGACTGGAGTTCTTGAATGGTCATTACCTTTGTTTCTACTCCTCCCGAATTTTTAAGTTTTGCATTTATATAACAAAATCTACACTGTTTCTCTTTTGTTAGTGCAACTGCTTCGGCATTTGCGTTAGGTGATAAGAAGTTCTCTATCTCTACATTTAGCCGAATGTAGGCTGGTATATCAGCAGGGTACTTGCTTAGTAATGTTTTTGCTTCATCCCATGTAGCTACTCCTTCGGTGGGGAGTGTTACTAAAGGACGTGGATTGGTTATCTCTATTTGGGTTGTTACTGGTACTGCTCCATGTTTTTCAATATCTACCATTGTTACTGTATGTGGGTACGCTTCATCGAAACTTACTGCAAGTGGCGAGCCTGAGTACCTTACATTGTGCTTACCTGTATGTACATATTGTTGATGGTGTATGTGACCAAGTGCCAAGAAATCATAACCAGAGCCAAGTTCTTCTATGTCTAGGGTATCGATACCTCCTACTGATAAATCAGTTGCATTACTGTGTCCCATATAATCGCAACCTTTTACTGTTGTGTGTGCTGTTAGTACAACAGGAAGAGACTCTCTGTTTTGTGAATTTACTTCATCTAACAGGTTTTGGAAAAATCCATTGGGTATGTTGCGTGTGTTGGCATAGGGTACTGCCAATACATATCCTTTATCTCCTATTTTTATAATATGATCAGATATGTTCTCTTTATTGAGTGTTCCTACTGTATGTACCTTCATTGAACGCCATGGGGTACGGAAAATTTCGTGTTTGGTGGCACTGTCATGGTTTCCTGCTGTTACTATTATATGCATCTGGGGATTGGCATCGTGCAGTTGTACTAAAAAATCGGTAAACATAGTTTGTACTGCCGATGATGGTTGTGAGGTGTGATATACATCTCCACATAGTAAAAACAGATCGGGCTTTTGCTCAGATACTATACTTATCATCTGACTCATCATACTCTGTTGTTCCTCTACCCTATCGTAGTTGTAGAGTGTGTGCCCTAAATGCCAATCGCTTGTATGCAATAATTTCATTATAGACTTTATTTTTTTGATTGCAGTAATAATTAGAATGTATAAAATTACTGATTTCTTTTTAATGGTAACAACTATTATTAATTAAAAGTTATAAACATTTATTTGGGATTTCTATTGTTATATTCCCCTCCTTTTATGAAATGATTCATGTGAGATGAAAGTTTATAATATATATAAATAGAGAAAAGGCACCATTGGGTGCCTTTTCTCTATTTTGTCAATTATATTTTTCATAGATTGATTAATACTCCTCTTCGTTGAAGAAGAAATCTTCTTTTGTAGGATAGTCGGGCCAAATGTCTTCGATACATTCATATACCTCGCCTTCATCCTCTATCTCTTGAAGATTCTCAATTACCTCTAATGGTGCTCCTGAACGGTAAGCATAATCGATTAGTTCATCTTTTGATGCTGGCCATGGTGCATCCTCTAATTTTGAAGCCAATTCTAATGTCCAATACATATTCTATCTAACTTTTAATAATTTAACGTTTATATTACTTGCTATTAGAGTTTTGATTTTAAAATAATTTAACACTCATTTTTGCAAATCGACCACGAAAATATAAAATATTTTCTATTTAACAATGATTATCCCAAAATATTTCTTCTTTATTTTCAATTATATTACAATAGCGAGAAAGAACAAAGAAATAATCGGATAAACGATTTATAAATTTAAGTACAATATCAGATACGTTATCTTCTGATTTTAAAGCACATATACATCTTTCTGCTCTACGCGCAACGGTGCGACATATATTAGCTTTTGTTGCTGAGGGTACTCCTTGTGGTAGTATAAATTTATTATGTTTGGGGAGTTGTGCATCTATCTCATCAATACGTTTTTCAATAACTGCAATATGCTCCTCTCCTATTTGTGGCATTTTGTTTATATACTCCTCCTCACTTGCTAATATTGAGCCTATATTAAACAACCAGTTTTGTATCTTGTTTAATATCTCTTTATCAGTGGTGCTTTGCATTACTGTTAATAAATCTCCTATAAAACAATTTAATTCATCTATTGTTCCGTAGGCTTCTATTTTTGTGCAGTGCTTACACACTCGTGTTCCTCCTACTAATGAGGTTGTGCCTGTGTCGCCTCCTTTTGTATATATCTTCATACTCTTTAAAATCCTATTTTAAATGTTTGTTTATTTAGTTTTGGAGATGCTACCAATATTGCATAGTCGTATATATCTATTGTTACCTTTATTGTTTTGCTTGATGCAAACTCTACAAAATTAGTGTATGAGTGTTTTGTTGATCTTATCCCCGACACTATTATTACTGATGTATCCTTTATTTTTGAAGATAGGTGATTGTATATTTGCTTGTATCCCTCTTCGGTTTGTTTATGTATGTATATTAAATCGGGTAATGGATTTGTTGTGTAATAGACAGGGATTTCTGTATTGTAATCACTCTCTTCAACTCTTGTTATTTGTACATCGGGATTAGCCAAGAGAAATATGGTATCCACTAATCCGCAATCTCTTCCACACTCTAATACGTTTTGTGGTTTTACTCGGTTTAGTATTCGATATAAGAGTTTGTAATATTTTAATGTTTGTGGCTTGGGTACGACTCCTTTTTTTGATTGTATTTTTAATTGTTTATATTGCTCCTCTATTTTATCGTAAGCGTAGTATCTTGCTTTCTCCTCTATTACACGTGTTATAAAGTTAAATACATAGGGTGAGTGTACACCATGTCCTTTACGGTGTATTATGTTGCGAACGCCTTTACTATATTGTCGCTTTATTCTTCTGAATATACTCCTTTTCTCTTTGCTTGTTTTTTGCATAAAAAAGATTAGATGTAAATCTTTATTTACGTTATTAATACAAAGTTAACTAATGGTTTTGTTTTTTGCTTGTTTTAATAAATTTTTTTTCTCGCAATTTATAAAAAAAGGTCAGTTCTCTCGAACTAACCTTTCAAACTTGAAATATATCAAAAACAAGAAAGAGGATAACTTTTATACCTATATAACAATCTTGTTTCTGTTTTGTTTTAAGCGAATGTTATTTTTATATAAACTTTCTTTTTTTAATTATAACAGAGCGAGGAGAGTGGTATCACTCTCCTCGCTCTTGTTTATTAGGGGTTTATTATTTTAGCGTTTTACCAATTTTCCTGTATAGATAATTCCCTCTTCTGAGTATATACGAACTATATATAATCCGTTTGCCAAGTTGGCTACATTAACGGTTTCTGATGTTCCGTATATTTGAGTTCTTATCATCTCTACTCCACTCATTGATATTATGCTTACTAAGCTTCCTGATGGTACTCCGCTACATACTACATAGTTGGTTGCTGGATTTGGATATACTGATATTTGTGAAGCTTCAAACTCTTCCTCTACTCCGGTTTCTTCACCTTCTACTCTTACAGGTATATCGTATATCATTCCTTCATTTACCGAACCACATGCCACAGGGTATGATCCCCATGCGTTTGAGTATCCCATTCTTATTATTGTTGTTGCAGAGGGGGCATCATCCGGAACGGTTATTTGGGTTGATATATTCATTACATAATCGTAATTTGCTACAATGTTTCCTCCAAAGCCTGAACCTGTGTTTAAATATCCAAATTGCTGTGCTTGCATTAATGAGCCTGTTGCATTAAAATCGGTATATAGTGATGCTACATTATATCTTAAATCTTGTTTTACAGAGCCTCTACTTCCTAAATCATTTGCAACGAAATTTATAGTAAATGTTTGACCCGGTTTTACTACTATTGTGTCAGACAATACTTGATATACGCCATTGGGGGTTGTTGTGCGTGAATATGATATATTCTTATATGCTCCACTTGTAGTTATAGCTTTTACATATGCTTGTCCCTCAGAGTGCATCGATCCCGATGGTGTACAATACGTTGGAGTGTTATCAATAAATACTTCGTCTTCTAATTTTAACTTAAAGTCATGAACTTCTCCGTTTACTATTCCTGTACAGATATGATCTATTGGCGATATGCCTTGCTCATATTTGTCTGTTATGACTCTTATGCGGTAGGTATCTAATTCATATTCTGTGGTATATATATATGCTTCGTACGAACTTGCATCTTTGCTATATAGCAACATTTCATCGGCAGTAAACTCCATATCTTTGTTTTTATCCATAAATACTGCTATGTAGTTATTTGCCATTGCTTCTGTTCCCTCAACTGCTAACCTTAACCATTTGTTATAGGTATGTTTCACTATTGTTGAGTAGTTTCGATATGTGTTTTGAGGTGCTGATGTTGCTACATAATTTATGTTTCCTGATTTTGCACCACTTACTTCAAATTTTGTAATATATGATTCTTCTGATTGTTCTACTTCAGGGTAGCAATATCCTCCTGTGTCAGGTTTGCCTCCGTAATTTTCGAATCGTAATTTAAAGTTTTGTGTTGCATAAGGTATGCAGTATTCACTAATTGTTTGCACATTTCCACAACTTCCGTTTCCTACTCCTCGTTGCATATAGTCTAATGAGAGTATTATCTCATCGCGACGTACATTATCTATCTCCCACCAGTGATTTAGTGGTACATACTCTTGATCTGTATTATGTAAGGCTGTAAAGTTTACTTGTCCTTCTGTTGTTATTTTTACTCCATTTCCACTTTCATCAGAGAATGTTACCCAACGTAAATCTTCACGGTTACCCATTGATTGCGGTTTTACATATTTCTCTTCAAATCCTGTTACAGTGTTTTTATATATTCCTAAGAATGATCCTGTTTTTCTGTCGCAATAGTTCTCCAATGGTCCTCGTGCATAATACTCTACATTTTCTAATCCGGGTACTAATGAACATGTTAGTCCTAAACGTCTTAAATCTGAAGTTTGGGCTGCTAATGTTACATCCATATCCATTATTCCGTTTGCATAGAATGTGTACATAATTGTATATTGACAACGATTTGTTACTGTTCTGACTGCTGTTACTGTTATGGTTTTTCCATCAACCGATTGATTGTATGTTATTGATGGATTCATATAATATACCGATGTGGTGGTATATTTATCGTTCTCTATATAACGGAAGAAACTGAACTCAAATCCTTTATTGTTATATATTACTTCTCTTCCTAACAAATTAAGAGATTTTATTATTGTGGTTGAGGCATCAAATGTTGCTGATATTTTATCGCCTGTAATGATTATTTCGCCATTCTCTTCTTTTACTGATAATGTTGAGGTCTCATCACTTGTATTTATCTCTGGCAATGCCATTTGAGGTGTTATTGAGAATTGCTCTTGTGCCATTACTCGTCCTGCATCAGACCATCGGGTTGCTTCTTTTAATGCAAATTTTACATTTAAAAGATATTCTGATGATGCTACGGTTGAGGTTGTATATGGGATTACTATACTTGTTGTTTGATTTGGCCCTAATGAGATGTTTGTTTTTCCTGTTTCTACAACTTTTCCATCTTGCATTATTTCCCATACCAAATCATATTGGTTCAGATTGATAAAGTCATATTTGTTTGTGATACTTACTTTCTTTGTAGTGGTATCAAATGAGTTTATCTTTATATATTGATATACTTTTTTTACTTCTGCCAATTTAGGACTCTCTTCTCGTGATGATGTTAATATTCCGTTTGAACAGAAGTTACCTTGATGTGGTCCAGGAAAGTCATATCCTGTATATAGGCGAGGATTCTCTACTCCTGCTACAAGGTCTTCGGGATTGTAAATTGATTGATCTACCCAATCCCATATACATCCTCCTATTATTCTGTTACTGTTTTCTATTAGATCCCAATACTCTTTAAGGTTTCCTATTGCATTTCCCATTGCATGTGCATACTCACATACAAAATGTGGACGGCTGTCACTGCTGGCATCATTTCCTGATAGGGCTGATAATGTTGGATACATATTTGATGTCAAATCGGTATGATTCCAACTTCCTTGTCCCTCATAGTGTATTATTCTGTCATCAATCTCGCGGATTGCATTGTAGGCATCAGTAAAGTTTACACCATCACCACTCTCATTACCTAATGACCAGAATATTACTGAGGGGTGATTTCGATCGCGTTGTGCCATACGGCGTGTACGATCGGCAAAGGCTGGTGCCCATGATGTATAGTTACTTATGCTGGTATTAGCATGACACTCTAAATCGGCTTCATCCATTGTATATAGACCATAGTAGTCGAACATTGCATACATTTTTGCTGCATTTGGATAGTGAGAGGTTCTGATTATGTTCAGATTGTTTTGTTTAAACATAACTACATCTTGCAACATACTCTCTGTTGTTACTGCTCGTCCGTATCGGGGATGTGTGTCATGACGATTTGCTCCTTTGAATAGTACCTCCTCGCCGTTGATTCTAACTTTTCTGTTTGCTATATCAATATGACGGAATCCGTATTTTGTTGAAAATACTTCTGTTACTTGCCCTAAATTATCTTTTAATGTTACAATAGCAGTGTATAGATTAGGTGTTTCTGCT
This sequence comes from Bacteroidales bacterium, assembly GCA_017521245.1. Taxonomy (NCBI): domain Bacteria; kingdom Pseudomonadati; phylum Bacteroidota; class Bacteroidia; order Bacteroidales; species Bacteroidales bacterium. The sequence goes on along the minus strand of JAFXDI010000001.1, from coordinate 250,102 downwards.
GTCCATGGCAAAAGGTTTGAGAGTGATGTTGTGAATGTTAGTTTTTGCTCTGCGCCACTTGCCAAATTGCTGACTGTTTGCTCTGCTGATGTATATATTGTTTCTCCTGCTGGGTTTTTCAACTCTACTTGTGCTTTGACAGTTTGTGCTGTTTCTGCACGGTTGTTTATCCATGCCTCAAGATTAAATGTTCCTGATGTATAGTTGCTACTTGATGATAGATTTGATGTGATGTAGTGGTCGCGTACAAATGTTTTTGGTGTGGCAAATAGATATACATCTCGAAATATTCCACTCATACGGAACATATCTTGACACTCTAAATAACTTCCGTCACTCCAACGGAAAACTTGGACTGATAGAGTATTCTCTCCTGATTTTAGATACTTGGTTAAATCAAACTCATGATCATTGTTTGCTCCTTGTGTGTATCCTACATATTGACCGTTTACCCATACATAAGCTGCGCTATATATTCCTCCAAACATTATGAAAACTTGTTTGTCTTCCCAATTCTCCGGCAAAGTGAATGTTCTACGATATGAGCCTACTGGATTTACTCCATATCCGCTATACCCTGATCTGCGTTGAATTGTGGGCGGAGTGTTGGCATGTGGATATTCTACGTTTGCATATATTGGTTTATCGTATCCGTGCATCTCCCAATTTGAAGGAACTGGTAGATCATCCCATGTTGATACATCGTAATCGTTTTTATAAAAATCCATTGGTCGTAGTGATGGCTCTTCTACTAAATTGAATTTCCATGTTCCATTCAACGACATATAGTAGTCTGACTCTGGGGTTGTCCATGGTGTTTGGTAATATTGATCTGCCTCCATTTGCGCCTTTGATGGATAGGGGATATATGTTGCGTGACCATTTTCTTTGTTCTCTTCAAATATGGTCTCATTTTCCCAATAATCAGGCACCACTTCTTTTACATAGGTAAATTTAAAGTGTTGTGTTGCATCTGTTGTGTTTTTTACAGTTGGTTCTAATGTGCTTGATCCATTTGCATAGTATGCTCTCCCTTGTGCATTATATGGTATTATTAGATATGTATCTGTTTTCCCTGATACTGGTTCTAAAATAAACCATTGATTTTGGTTTGTTGTGCTTTTATCCCATTGACTCATTGTTGTAGGGGTTGATCCTCCACAATCCATTGACTGGGCAACCGCAGCAGAATTTATTACATAATACTCCCCTACTTTAGTAAGTGTCCAATTTATTCCTGCATTTGCATTATCAAGTGTTAAAGACATTCTTGTCCCATTGGTTGATGATGCCCCATTGCTTACATAATAGCCAGAACTACTCTGAATAGTGTACCATACAGAATTTTCAATTAGTTCTGATCTAACCTCTTGAGTATAACTCCAAATTAGGAATAGACTCAAAATTAAAGAATAGATTTTTTTCATAATTTATATTTTAGTTGTTTGTATTATACAAAATTTGTTATCACCTAATATAATTATACGTTAATATGAATTTTATATTATTTGCAAATATATGTAATATTTCTTGACAAATAAAATTTTAGTTCTTTTATAGTGCTGATTTTTAATAAGTTTTTAAATAGACTCTTAATTTATTTACGCTGACGCAATACTTCATATATCATTACTCCTGCTGCAACCGATACATTTAATGAGGCTATTTTTCCATATTGAGGTAGCGATACTGTTGTATCTGTGAGCGATAGTATCTCTGTTGAGATGCCTTTGTCTTCGGCTCCCATTACCAATGCCAATGGTGTTGTCATATCGGCATCGGTGTAATTGATATTCGATTTTTCAGAGGCTCCCATTATTTGCAAACCACAATCTTTTAGATACTTAACACTGTTATATAATGATTGTACTCGACAGACTGGTATATTCATTAATGCTCCTGCCGATGTTTTTACCGCATCTGCTGTTACCGACACGCTTCCCTTTGAGGGTATTATTATTGCATCTACTCCTGCACACTCGGCAGTACGTGCTATTGCTCCAAAATTGCGAACATCTGTTAGATGATCAAGCACTAAGATAAATGGAACTTTACCTTGCTCATATAGTGATGCTACTATCTCTTCGATAGGTTGATAATTTATTGGTGAGATAAACGCTATTACTCCTTGATGATTTTTTCGTGTGATTGAGTTTAACTTCTCTTGTGGTACGCGTTGCACTACAATGTTACTTCCTCGCAACATTTCAAAGAGTTCTCCTGCCAACTCTCCAGAGAGATCTTTGCGAATTAATATTTTATCTACCTCTTTTCCTGCTGATATTGCTTCTGCTACGGCACGAATGCCAAATATCATATCGCTACTCTTTATCATCTATCTATTTATTTGTTTTTAATAATTGTATTGCCAAACTCATTGCTGCCGGGGTTATATCTCCATCACTCATCATTCGTGCCACCTCTGCTATTCTCTCCTCTTGATTTAGTTTCTTAACAATAGCAATGGTTCGTTCTTCTGTGTCTTGTTTTTGTATATTGTAATGACACGCTCCTTTTGCTGCAACTTGAGGTAGGTGGGTGATTACTATTATTTGTCGTTCAGATGACATTTCGGACATTATTCTTCCTACTTTTCCTGCTGTCTCGCCAGATATTCCTGAATCTACTTCATCAAATAGCATTACAGGCATTGCTCGGTTTGTTGCTATCATTGCTTTTACACATAACATCAAACGTGATATTTCTCCTCCTGATGCACTCTTTGATAGTGGCGAGAGTGGCATATTTTTATTTGCTGTGAATGTAAATATTGCTCTCTCTGTTCCGTTTTCGGTAAACTCTTCTGTTGACTCCCACTCTACTTTGAAATTTAGGTTTGGTAGTGATAGTGGGCGTGCCATATCCATTAATGCTTTAGCAAATGACTCTCCTCCTTTTTGTCGTGCTGCTGTGAGGTTGTTTGCAGCTGCAACAAGGTCTATTTTCAGTTTTGCTATATCTTTCTCTAACTTCTCTATTACTGCATCGGCTCCATCAATTGTTTGGAGTTTATCCTCCATCTCTTTTTTATATTGTAGTAGAGATGGTACATCGGGTTGAGAATAGCGTTTCTGAAGTGTGTATATTAATGATAATCGCTCCTCTACTTCTATTAATCGTTGTGGATCACACTCTATCTCATCAAGTCGGGAAGCAACCTCAGATGCTATATCTTTTGCTTCAATATATAGTGCTTCTAAACGATCTGACAGATCGCCTGTTTTTACTTTTTTGTTTATTGCCCTTATCTCGGACAACATGCTTGAGAGTTTAGAATTAACGCCATCCTCCTCGTCAAACAGGAGGGATGTTTTATAAAACCCCTCTTTTATCTCTTCGGCATGTGACAGGTAATTTTGTTCCTCCTCCAATTCTGCCTCTTCGTTATCTTTTATTGCGGCTTCATTGAGTTGGTTAACTACAAATTTTATATACTCCTCCTCTTGCTTTGCTTGTTGTTGAAGGGATAATAGTTGTTTTAAATCGTTCTGTTTTTTTATATATTCATTATAGAGTTCTTTATATTGATTTAACTGCTCTGCGTTACCTGAATATATATCTACGGCATCTAACTGAAATGTGTTATCTGCCAAGAGTAGGTTTTGATGTTGTGAGTGTATCTCTATTATATGTTTTGACAAATCTTTGAGTAGTGATACTGATACAGGGGTGTCATTTATGAATGCTCTTGATTTACCACTCTCCGAAACTTCTCGGCGGATTATTGTCTCATCCTCGTAATCGATATCATTTTCTTCAAATATGTGTTGGAGGGATAATTTTGAGATATCAAACTCGCCTTCAATTATGCTTTTGGCGGCTCCCGGTGATATACTCTTTGAGTCAGGTTTTGCTCCTGCTAACAAACCTAATGCTCCTACAAGTATTGATTTTCCTGCTCCTGTTTCGCCTGTTATTACTGATAATCCTTGACCAAATTCAATGGTCAAGGAATCAATTAATATATAGTTCTTTATGCTTAATCGTTTTAACATATTACCTGTTCTCTTTTCCTTTGCGTAGTTGTGATAGGCGTTGCTCCTCTGTGGGATATAGGTTGGAGAGTATTTTATATACTTCCTCTCGTTCGGTTTGGGGTGCTTCAGAATAGAGACTCACTAATTCATCTAATTTTGAGTCTCTGAATATTGACAACAATACAGACATTGAGTTATCCTCATATATCTTTTTTAATTGATTTTTTATTGTCTCTGTTACTACTTTGCGTCCCTTATCTACCGAAACAGACATTTCATCAAATCCTTTTAAATGATATAGGTATAAGAGTTCTCTAAAGGGTGCTGTTCGCTCTTCGGTAAATCCTGCCAATATGGCTGCTCGGTTGCGATTACTTCCAAATGCTTCCCATCCAGCCTCTTGTGAGCCTTGCCCCATCATCACAAATTTTTCTGCCTGGCGAAAAAAGAGTTCTCCTCCATTTGGAGCGAAAGTGTCAAAGTCTATTCCTAAAATCAAATAGGCATAAAAGTTGAGAATACATGTAAGGTTATTCTCAAACATACTCTCGTTATATATGAGTGGTTCGTACTCTTGGTATGTGAAACTACACTCTGTATCTTTAAAATTTAATGTGGTAGTGGTGTAATTACTATTATAGACTGGACGACTTGCTTGTATTTGTATGTCGCAATTATAACGGGTATCTTCTACTGAATTTACTGTTATATATATTGTGCAATCAATACGTTCATTTACCGCTATTTGTGCATTACTCCATTTTCTATCGTTCATATATTCAGTTATGGATTGCTCCAAAGTTTGAAACAAATCTGTATCTGCACTCTCTATTTTGCTTGAATTGACTGTTACTTTGCAATTCAATTCTTGTGCATATAGAGTAGTTGCTAATAGAGAAAAAAATATGAACGATATTATTTTACGCATTGGCTATTTTAATAGTTTGTATGTGTATTCAACTATATCTTTTGCTACCTCTCTTTTTGATTTTAAGGGATAACTCTCTTTTTCCCCCGATTTGCCGATTATGGTTACCTTATTGGTATCGTATCCAAAACATGCTCCTTTGTCGGCAAGTGAGTTTAATACTATATAGTCTAAATTTTTCTTCTTAAGTTTGGATTGTGCATTTGCCTCTTCATCGTTTGTTTCGAGTGCAAATCCTGCCAATATTTGATTCTCTTTTTTTATCTCTCCTAAAGTTGCAGCGATATCAGGGTTTGGTACCAACTCTATGGTTAAATCTCCTGTTCGCTTTATTTTTGTTGCACTATACTCTTTGGGTGCATAGTCGGCTACTGCTGCACACATTATTGCAATATCAGCATCAACAAACTCCTCTTGCGATACTTTACACATCTCTTTTGCCGATACAACATCTATTCGTTTTATCTCTTGACCACACGAGAGATTTACAGGCCCTGATATTAGTGTCACTTCTGCTCCTTGTGAGGCAAACTCTTGGGCTATGGCATATCCCATTTTTCCTGTTGAGTTATTTCCTATAAAGCGAACAGGGTCAATTTTTTCGTATGTTGGTCCTGCTGTTATCATAACTTTTTTACCTGCAAACTTTTGCTCTTTGGTAAAAAATTTTTCGAGGTATGCTACAATGTTTTCGGGTTCTTCCATACGTCCTTTACCTTCGAGCCCACTTGCTAAGAATCCTGATGCCGGTTCTATTATGTAGTTACCATACGACTGCAATGTTTTTAGATTATTTTGTGTTGATGGGTGTTTATACATATCTAAATCCATTGCCGGAGCAACAAATACTGGTGCTTTTGCCGACAGATATGTTGTTATTAGCATATTGTCTGCAACTCCTGTTGCCATTTTTGCTATGGTTGAGGCTGTTGCCGGTGCAATAACCATTGCATCTGCCCACAAGCCTAAATCGACATGGCTATGCCACTCCCCTGTGTTTGCAGTGAAAAACTCAGAAACTACTGGTTTGCCTGTTAATGCTGAAAGGGTTACAGGGGTGATAAACTCTTTGCCCGATGGTGTAATCACGATCTGCACCTCTGCTCCCTTTTTTATTAACAACCGGGTTAGGTATGCTGCTTTGTATGCAGCTATACTTCCTGTAATCCCTAAAATTATATGTTTACCTTTTAACATTATCAACCTCTCTTTTTTAGTTGATACTCTGCATACAATTTGGTTAATACTTTTTTTGTGTTAAGAGTAAACTCTCCCTTTTGCATCCAATCGTAAAATCCTAAATCTGTTGCAAAGACATCATATACAAATTTCCCTTTGTGCTTTCCGAAGTTAAATATTGCTCGCCCTTGTTCATCCACAATTATTCTTCCCGCTAAATCGAGATTATTGTTGTAGGTGGTAAATTCAGACAATGCAGCCATATCGTTAGGCAAATCAGGATAGCGTTCTAATTGTGATTTTAACACCTCGTATGTTGCTCGGGTATCTGCTTGTGCCGAGTGCGCATTATCGAGTTCTTTGTCGCAATAAAACTTATAGGCAGCAGTAAGTGTACGTTGCTCCATTTTGTGAAATATTGTTTGTACATCTATCTGCTTACGTTTTGATATATCAAAATCAACTCCTGCTCTTAACATCTCTTCAACCAAAAGCGGCACATCAAATCGACTTGAATTGTACCCTGCTAAATCGCAACCTTTTATCTCTGCTGCCAAGGTTTTTGCTATCTCCTTAAAGGTTGGGCAATCGGCTACATCGGCATCTGTTATTCCATGTATAGCAGTGCTTTGTGGTGGGATTGGCATTTCTGGATTTATTCTTCGGGTTTTACTCTCCTCTTTACCATTTGGCCAGACTTTTAAATAACTTATCTCAATTATTCGGTCTGTTGCAATGTTAAGACCCGTTGTTTCTAAATCGAAAAATACTATCGGATTCTTGATATTAAGTTCCATTGCGTTCTACGAACCTACTATTTAAAAGTCGTTTAACATTATAGGCATCAACAATACCAACATATCTTCGTTCTCATCATTTTGCATTGGCACAATAACTCCTGCTCTTGAAGGATCAGATAGTTGTATTGAAACCTCTTGTGATGACATATTGTTCAATATCTCTATTAGATAGTTGGCACTAAATCCAATATTCATTGTATCTCCTGTATAACTACATGCTACACTCTCTTCGGCAGATGTTGCAAAAGAGGTATTTTTTGCTGATACGATAAGTTTATCGGGAGATAATTGTAATTTTACCAAACTACTTGCTTGGTCTGAAAATATTGCCGTACGACGTAATGATGTTGTAAATATAGAACGGTCAATTATTAATTGACTTGGATTGTTTTGTGGTATTACAGAGGCATATTTTGGATAATTTCCCTCTATCAAGCGACAATTCAAAATGAAGTTTTCAAGATTGAAACATGCGTTTTTCTCATCAAATGTTATTGTTACATCGCCACTCTCTTTTGCTAATATGTTTTTTAACAACGCTGCCGGTTTACGTGGTAAAATAAACGATGTTTGAAGTCCTGTTTGAACTGACATATTTTTAAAACATGCCAATTTTTGACTATCTGATGCTACAAACACTACATATTCTGGGTGAACATCAAAATAGATACCGCTCATCACCGGACGCAAATCGTTATCGGCAAGTGCAAATGCTGTGTTATTGATTCCTTTTAACAATGCACTTGAATCCATTGATATTGTTTTTGCTATCTCACTTAATTGTGCTCTTTGTGGATATTCACTTCCGTTTATTCCTACAAAGTTAAATTTACCATTTTGGAAGTATAGTAATATGTCTAAAGTCTCATCATTGATTTCAAATGCTAATGGTTGATCGGGCAACTCTTTTAACGAGTCTAATAACATTTTTGCTGATACTGCAAACAATCCGCTTCCTTCTGACTCTTGAACCTCAATTGATGTGGTCATTGTTGTCTCTTGGTCAGAGGCTGTTACTGTTAATTTATCTCCTGACAAATTAAACAAAAAGTTCTCTAATATAGAGATTGTGTTTTTTGAACTGATTACTCTTCCAACTGTTTGTAAATGAAACAATAGTGAAGAACTTGATACTACAAATTTCATAATTCTTATTTTTTATTTATTTTACTTATATTCAACCAATTGCCTTTTTGCTAAAACATAAGGCATACAAAAGCAAATATAATGTTTTTTTGAGAAATATTCTGTTTTATATATAAAAAATTGAGTTAATTGTTGATAACTTTAATTATAACCGATAGTTATCACTATTTGAGGTATTTCAGTGAAAAGTATCTCTATGCTTTTAGCCTCTTATAAAGCACAGCAGATGAGAAGAGTATTGCTATAACAGAGAGAATGGATGGTATAACATAGCTTGATATCTCAAAGTTCACTATTATTGCTTGCGTATAGACTAAAACAAATGCTATCAAAGAGACCGAATAGAATGTTCTTTCGGGGATAAAACAATATCGTTTTTTACATATTACCCACATATAGGTTGTGTATATTGCAAAGTTAATGGTATAGGCAATTCCCAATCCCTCAAGACCTAACATTAGATACAACAATACACTGATTACCAATGTTGTTACGTCGGATATAAGTTCTGTTATTAAGAATAGTTTTCCCTCTCCCTTTGCCAATAGTATAAAACCTAACGACCATGATATTGCTTTAAATAGTACTCCCGGGATTGCCCATCCCACATAGGCTGATACAACTGCAAATTGTGGCGAATACAGGAGTTCTATTATCCAATCTTGAAACAATAGGAATAGTGCTATAATTGGAAGCAACATCAAGATTGAACTCTCCATTTGTCGTGATACCTGAAGCGAAACTTGACTATTATCGCTTTGTACCTTTGACAATCGAGGATAATACTCTGTTGACATTGCCACAAATACCATTCCTACATATCGTGTTACAAGGGTAAATCCTGCTTGATAATATCCAACTTCGGTCATTGTTGAGTAGTTATTCATCCATGCTATTAGTATATAGTTCAATAATGTTGTCATAAACCCACTAATAGTCATATATATTCCTAACTTTAACATTGGACTTCCCTCTTTAAAGGCTGTTTTTACAGAGACTTTTTCTGTTCCTATTTTCTCTTTTCGAGATGCCAAATAATTAAATGAGAAGGCAAATATGGAAGTCAGCAACAATGATGGTACTACTCCTTCTATTCTAAATATATAGTACAAAGGAAGTGAGAAAATTAACGATACTACACTGGCCGCTACTGTTGATTTGGCAAAGGTTTTCAGTTTTTCGCTACCCTGCAATATTGCTTGTTCGCCTGATGACAAGGCATTAAACAATAGTGCTGCTGACAGAATAACAAAACTCCATAGATTTTTATCTGTTCCGAATGTTATCTTGCTTAAAAGCGGTGCTGCTCCAATAAACACCATAGCACCCAGAAGTCCTAAAACAAGAGAGAGTTTACGGACTACTCCTGCTATTTTTTTAAACTTTTCTGTGGTGGTATTATATGCCGAAGAGATATCTCTCACCGAACTTTGACGCAGGCCTAAATTGGTCATCGAAGAGACCATCTCTATTGCACTATTAAACAGACCTATTAGTCCAACGCCTTCGGCTCCAAGCAGTATTGCTATTACTTTATTTCGGATTAAGGAGCATAGCATATTTATCACCTGCACTCCTCCAAAAAGGGAGGTTGCATTAACTATTCTTTTATATATGCTATTTTTTTCGGACATGGATATTTTTAGAGTGTTATTTTATACGAATTGTATATTGTAGCCGTTGCTCCAAAGCCCTCTTTCTGAGATAGTAATCCTTCGTTAAGTATCTCTCCGTTTGATTCGGTTGATATTCCAAAATCAAAATATCTATACTCTTTGTAACGCTCTTTTATAAGATTTGAAAAGAGCAGATCTAATGCTGACATATCCCTCCCTTTCTGCGATGAGGCTATATATTGAGAGTGAATACACATTGGCGTTTCATATATTACTACTCCTGCTAATAACTCATTGGATTGTGTAGCGGTGTATAGTCGGATATTTTCAGGAAAACGATCCCTTAACATTTCTATCTCTTTGAGTGTATGCACAGGGGATACTGAGTGACGTTGTTGTAAATTTTGGGTTAGCATTTCCCAAAAAGGAGCAAAATTAAACTCTTCCTTTATCTCAATATTGTTTGTCAATGCTTTTTTTATACCTCTTGTTCTTAAAGAGTTGAAACAGACCTCTTGTGTAAGATCTACGGTTGATGATATTCCGCACGAATAGAGTTCTGCTTTATATCTATACAAAGCATATATATCTTCTTCAGAAGGTTTAATATGATATATGTGCGGTACAGGTTTATAGATAATCTCTTTTATTCCATTAGCACGATAATATCCTATCATCTTCTCAAAAATTTCAAGCACCAATGCTCCTTTACAACGCGAAGTCATTATAACCCCTCCGTATGTTAATCCTTGATGAGAATAGATTATCTCTTTTTTTTGGTTGGCTGGAAATAGTGCAACAATTTCTCCTCCTAATTCAAACATCAGGGAGTGATCACGAAATCTATCTGAGTGATAATCGAGATAGTTTCGCTTAAACAAAAATGTTCCATTACGTGACTCCTCTACTACTCTATCCCACTCTGATGCAAATGAGGAGTTGTATCGTTTACATATTATGGTATTCATATCCGTTTAATCTCCTAACCACGTTTCCGGATTCAATTTATTTGTCTCTTTCCATATCTGGAAGTGCAATAGTGTTGCATTGTCATCTTCAATATCTGAATATATCTTTCCTATTGCTTGGCGTGTTTTTACCTTGTCGCCAGTTTTTACATATACCTCTTTAAGGTTTGAATAGATGGTTAGATAGTTTCCATGTCGGACAATCACACAACTATTGTATCCCGGCATTACAAATATACGGGTTACTACTCCATCAAAAACACTTCGTGCCGATGTTCCCGGTATTGTTTTAATTACTATTCCACTATTGTTTACCTGAACATATTTTAACTCAGAGTGTTGTTGCGTTCCGTAATGACCAACTATCTTATATTTACCAGATAATGGCATTGGCAATTTACCTTTGTTTTGCTCAAAATTTGTAGCCAATTTCTGCTCATCTTTTGTCATCTTATAACCGCTATATGAGCCACCTGCTGATGATGACGATGACGATGAGCGTCGTGCCTCCTCTGCTATTAATTGCTCTATTTTACGATTTAACTCCGCTGCTTGTTTTTTCTGCTTCTCCAACTCTTTACGTAGAGCCTTTTCGTTTTTCTTAGCTTTATTTACTATCTGTTTTTGTTTCTGCTCCTGAGTTTTAAGTTTATTCGTCTCAGTTGTTCGTTGCAATACTATTTTGTTTTTTTCTTCACGCAATTCTCGTAACTCTTCACGCTTCTTCTCCAACTTTTGTTGATGTTCGGTAATCTCTAATGCTTGTGTTTTTCGCCATGCTGAGAACTCCTTTAAATATCTTGCTCTTCGCATTGCTTGTTTAAACGAGTTGGCAGAGAAAAGAAATATAAATATATCCTGCCCTGAGTTTTTTCGATATAGGCTCTGCATTGACTTAGCATAGTCGTCTTTCTTTGCTTTTATCTCTTTTTCGGCAAGCTCTATTTCACGAGTTAAAGCATTCTCCTCTCTGCGCAATCGGCTTATTTCGTTATTGAGTTTATTTATTGCTCTATTCTGCGTCTTTATCTCGGCAGATATTTCATTTAAAGCAGATAGTGATTTTTTTGCTTCGCGTTGCGCTGCCTTTAGTTTTTTATTTGTATTTGCTACTTGTTTATCTGCCTTACTCTTTTGTTCTTTAAGAGTTTTTACATTTGTTGATGCAGCACTCACAGTTGGTGTTGCTATTACAAATGCTAACAGAAAGATTATTACCCTGAATATCATATTAAAAATAGTTCCCTAATAGTTGACTTAATGAGACTCGTTTATAACGTGATGAGATTTTTGTATCTTTTACTACTCTTTTATTCCACTCAACTGACATACCACTTATTGTTGCCGATATGGGCATACCTAATTGCGGAATATTTGACCATACTTTAATTTGTGATGGTCGTAACTTTGCTTGAGCATCGGGTTTGTGAGAGGTATATTTAAATTCCACTATTGGTTTTGCATTATACTCAATGGTTGTTGATTGCAATACTCCTTCTAAATTGTTTGAGAACATAATTGATGCCGACTTATCTAATACACTTTGCATTTGAACTGTTTCTGGAGTTCTATTCCATTCAAATTTTTTATATTTATTGTTTGTTAGCGTATCGGCAACAAGAAATGGAACTCCCAATATTATTTTTTGTAACTCTTTTATACCTACTCCTTGTGGAAGATATTTTTTTACTGAAGCAAGGGGTTCTTCTGCTACCTGTGAATTTATTTTGTCAATTACATAAATTGAGTCTTGAGTCATTGTTATCCTAAATACCTCTATTCCTAATAGTGGTGTTAAAGATATTTGAATATACTCTCCGTTTATCATCTTTATTTGAGCCTTTGAACTCAATTTGTCGATAGCAACATTACATTTTGTTGTTGCTGTTGAAAATTGTGGTTGCTGCTCTATTATCTTCTCAAATATTAACAATTCACTTTTCTTAGTCTCTTGTTCTGGTATTGATATTTCATCTGTTGTTCGACACGAAGATACTAAAAAAACTATAAGCAGTAGCAGTATATATATGTGTTTATATCTAATTTTCATCACTCTTTGATATAAGTTTTCTTTTCAATTTTCTGTTTAAGAATCGCTTTATCATTACCTAAGGTTTTGTTCATCTCTAATGCCTCTTGCCATTGCACAAGCGCATCTTCAACTTTTCCTTGATGATATAATATATCGCCATAATGTTCTACAACCTCAGGATTATTTCGTCCTCCTTTATCCATTGCATTTTTTATATATAACTCAGCAAAGAGATATTTCCCTTGTTTGAAGTATATCCATGCGTATGTATCGAGATATGTTGGATCATCGGGTTTTTCTTTAATGGTTCTGGCACTCATATTCTCTGCCAATGAGAGATCTCCTCCTGTTTGTGCTAAATAGTAGGCATAATTGTTGAGTGTCATTGTATTGTCTGGATTATACTCTAACGACAATTTATAGTATTTCTCTGGTAAATATTTCTCCCCTTCATTAAAATATATATCTGCTATTGTAGAGTATATTTGTGAAAGGAATAGCGGTGAACTGTATTTTTGTGCCGCAGAGTTTAACTCCGATATAGCCTTTTCGACTTGTTGAGTTGAATAGTAGTATGCTGAAGATTCTAATATAAATGTTGAATCGGCATACTCCGATGCATTCTCTACTGCAATATTCATTGCTTCATAGTTTTTAGAGAATGCTAACATTCTTATTAATTGTCGATGAATATCCATATCTGATGGCGAAATATAGAGTGCTGAATGGCACTGCTCTATTGCTTCAGAATATCTTTGTTGCATCTGTAAAACCTCAGCATAGAGCATCTTTATAAATGTTTCGCGAGGATTCTCCTCTATCAAATATTTAAATAGAGAATCGGTATTTTTTAAATCAGCTTGTAGTTCTTCGTATGATGAATTGAGTTTTTCATTATTATCTAAAATGCCTGATATATATTCTCGCAATATCTCTTTTTTTGCACTATATACTATATCGGGACAACTCAACACCTGAGACATTGATATTTTTGCACTATCATTGTTATTCTGAGCCTTGTAATACTCTAAATCATATAACGATATCTCACAACCTGCTCCTGCATCTTTTGCTTTGCTGATATAGGTTTTTGCTTGTGTAAGACTATCTATTTGGATATAGAGTTGCGACAGAGATAATAGATAGGTTATATTGGTGGAATCGTTTTTTAACAGACGCTTAAATTCAGAGGCGGCTTTGTCGTATTGTTTTAAATAGAGATATACATCTGCTCTTGCAAATGCAGCATACTCCGTGTTGTCAGTCAATCGTTCAACCTTATTGTAACACTCTATGGCTTTTTCAATATTTGCTTGTTCTAAATAGAGATTTGCCATCATTGTATAGAGGCTCTCATCATTGGGATAGTTTCGGATTAATCTCTCATATATCTCCGTAGCCATTTCGTAATCCCCAATTTTTTGTGCATTATCTGCCGCTACTATGTTATAGTAATAGTTTGTGGTGTCAGAATATGCCGCCTTCAATATATTATCATAATATTTGTCGGGCATATTCATCTTGTAATAATATGATGAGAGTTTAAATCTTGCGTCCTGATTCAAGTTGTCATCTTTTATGGCCGCTTTCAACATTTCAAATGCAGCTACAAGAGAGTCCGGGTTATGAGTCTGCTCAAGACGTTGCGCCTCTAACAAAAGATATGTTATCTTATCATTGTTTTGCTCTCCGTTATCAGCAAAAAGGGTTACTGTTGATGTTATTTGAAATAGTAACACCAATAAAAATATCTTTTTCGCTAATTTAATTTGATAGAGCATCTTATTTTACTCCTGTATGTCCAAAGCCTCCTGCTCCTCTTTCGCTATCTTCAAGAGTTTCTGTCTCTTCCCACTCAATTCGAGTATATGGTTTTATTACCATTTGACATATGCGCTCGCCATCTTCTACAATAAAGTCTTCTTGCGAAAGATTTATTAATATAACTCCTACCTCGCCTCTATAATCGGCATCAATTGTTCCTGGAGTATTTAAAAGTGTTATTCCTTTTTTTATTGCTAATCCACTACGTGGTCGTAATTGTGCCTCATATCCTTCGGGCAACTCAATATATAAACCTGTGGGTATTATTTTACGCTCCATAGGTTTTAACGTTACCGATTCCGAAAGATTGGCTCTTACATCCATTCCTGCTGCATGCAATGTTCCGTATTCGGGAAGTGCATGTTTTCCTTTATTTATAACTTTTACCTTTACCATTTTGTTTAATTTGTTTATGGTGCGAAGATAATAAATATGTGCGAGTATAACAATAGGTTAGCAATTTTATTTAGTTGTATATTTGGTGTATATTTTACGAATATATTTTGTAACAAAAAGGCATATTTTTTGCAATTATGATAACTTTTTGTTAGTACAAGTGTAAAAAAATCATCTTTTGTCAAAAAAAATCGTAAAAAAGTTGCAAAATTACGTTTTAGTATATTACCTTTGCATCGGTCTTGAAAAAACGCCTATCAGGTTGCAAACAAAACAACACACAAATAGGTTATACAAGATAAGTGTTTTGAATTAATAACAATTTTAAATTTATAAAAAAATGGAAGTTAAAAAAGTTTTAAGCGATTTGAAAAGACGCTTTCCCAACGAGCCTGAATATCATCAAGCAGTTGAAGAGGTTTTAATGACAATTGAAGAGGAGTACAACAAACACCCTGAGTTTGATAAATATAATTTGATTGAAAGACTTTGTATTCCTGACAGAGTTTTCACTTTTAGAGTTACTTGGGTTGATGACAAAGGTCAAGTTCAAACTAACATGGGTTATCGTATCCAACACAATAACGCTATTGGTCCCTACAAAGGTGGTATCCGTTTCCACTCTTCTGTAAACCTTTCTATTTTGAAATTCCTTGCTTTTGAGCAAACTTTCAAAAACTCGCTTACTACTCTACCTATGGGTGGTGGTAAAGGAGGTTCAGACTTCAGCCCCCGTGGTAAATCTGATATGGAGGTTATGCGTTTCTGCCAAGCATTCGTTACTGAGTTGTGGCGTCATATAGGACCTCAAACTGACGTTCCTGCTGGTGATATTGGTGTTGGTGGTCGTGAAGTTGGTTACATGTATGGAATGTACAAAAAAATGGCTCTTGAAAACACTGGTACTTTCACAGGTAAAGGTATTGAGTTTGGTGGATCATTGGTTCGCCCTGAAGCAACAGGTTATGGTAACGTATATTTCTTGCTTGAGATGCTAAAAACCAAAGGCATTGACATTAAAGATAAAGTAGTTGCTGTATCAGGATCGGGTAATGTTGCTCAATATACAGTTAAGAAACTTATCAGCCTTGGTGCTAAGGTTATTACAATGTCAGATAGTAATGGCTATATTTACGACCCAGATGGTATTGATGAAGAGAAACTTGCTTTCATATTCAACCTAAAAAATGTTCAACGCGGACGCATTAGAGAGTATGCTGAGAAATATGGTTGCAAATATGTTGAAGGCGCTCGTCCTTGGAATGAGAAATGCGATATTGCAATGCCAAGTGCAACTCAAAATGAGATTGACGGAGATGATGCTCGCGCACTTCTTGCAAACGGATGTTTTGCTGTATCAGAGGGTGCAAATATGCCTTCAACTCCCGACGCTATTGCGGAGTTCTTGAATGCCAAGATTCTTTATGCTCCTGGTAAAGCGGCTAATGCCGGAGGTGTTTCTGTTAGTGGTTTGGAGATGACTCAAAACTCAATTAAACTAAGTTGGAGCAGAGAAGAAGTTGACGCTAAACTTCAATCAATTATGAAAGATATTCACTCTCAATGTACTCTTTACGGAAAACAAGAGGATGGATACATCAACTATGTTAAGGGTGCAAACGTTGCTGGATTCATGAAAGTTGCTAAAGCAATGATGGCTCAAGGTGTTTTGTAATTAATATAGACAATACTCAATATTTAAGTTCCAAAGTCGAAAGATTTTGGAACTTTTTTATGTTTCAGATAAAATTATAAATAGCATTACACTTCCCTACAATATATATTCAATAACTCCATAACTTTCTCATAAAAAATGTGGTGCAACCTCACGGACACACCACATCAAAATCATGAAAAAACATTACAAAATCCATTAATTGAGCACAATTAATGGACTCAGTACTTTGTTATTTCAAAATATTAAGGGATAGGTTGCTTTAGAGTATAATATTTATCAAAAAAAATAAAAGATTATCTCTAAATATAATTAACAAAACGATAACGATATAAATCTGTATTATCGGTTAAACTTCTATATATTCCCTCTTTTTGGTTACAGATACAATATTATATATATTTTTTTGTATTAGCACTATTTTAGATATAGAATTTCACATTTTGTTTGATTTTTCTTTGTTTTATTTATGATATAGTCAAAAATCATTCGCTCTCGGCGTAAAAATATTGAAGTTAACTTCTTATTTCTCGCTCGTTTATTTATTGTATATTTGAGGGAAACCTCCAATATACTTCCACTCGCTGTGAAATATTCAAGTAAACTTGATATTATTTCGCTCGCTTTTTTATTCTATATTTGAGGTAAACCTCCAATATACTTTCGCTCGCTGTGAAATATTCAAGTAAACTTGATATTATTTCGCTCGCTTTTTTATTCTATATTTGAGGTAAACCTCCAATATACTTCCACTCGCTGTGAAATATTCAAGTAAACTTGATATTATTTCGCTCGCTTAATCGTATATTTGTACTTTAATAGTAAAGAATGGCAGATACAAATATTAAAATATTAGGCATTGACCCCGGTACTAACGTTATGGGCTATGGTATTATAGAGTGTAATGGTAAAGAACCATCGTTAGTGGTGATGGGCACTCTTAAACTTAATAAGTTTGAGAGTCATTATGTTAGACTCAACAGAATATATGAACGTGTTTCAAGTTTAATTACTCAATACTCTCCTAAAGAGTTGGCTATTGAGGCTCCTTTTTTTGGAAAGAATGTGCAATCGATGCTAAAACTTGGTAGAGCTCAAGGTGTTGCTATGGCTGCCGCTATTCATCACGAATTACCTATTACAGAGTATGCTCCCCTTAAAATTAAAATGGCTGTTACCGGCAATGGTGCTGCTTCAAAAGAGCAAGTGGCTGATATGCTTAAACGTATTTTACATATACCCGATGAGAAGATGGCTCCCCAACTTGACGCTACGGATGCTGTTGCGGCTGCATTATGCCACTTTTATCAAATGAAATCGCCAATTACAGGAAAGGGATGCAAGAGTTGGAAAGAGTTTATTTCTAAAAACCCCAATAAAATTATTAAATAGTATTTTATTTTTATGTCAATATACAACCTGAGAGAACTTCTAAATAGTCGTATTCTTATTCTGGATGGTGCTATGGGTACTGAAATTCAGAAGTTAAATTTGAGCGAGAATGATTTTAGAGGGGATTTATTTAAGGATTATCAAAATGAATTAAAAGGAAATAACGATATTTTAGTTCTCACCCAACCTAACATAATCAAGAATATTCATAAAGCGTACCTTGAGGCTGGTGCTGATATTATTGAGACTAATAGTTTTAATGCTACATCGGTTTCGATGAGTGATTATGGTTTAGAAAGTTATGTAAAGGAAATTAACAGATGTGCTGTAAGAGTTGCTAAAGAGGCCGTAAAAGAGTTCTCTACTACCGATAAACCTCGCTTTGTTGCAGGTAGTGTTGGACCTACCAATAAGAGTTGTTCTATCTCCCCCTATGTTAATAACCCTGCCGCAAGAGCAATTACATACGATGAACTCTATAATGCATATTGCGAGCAGATTGAGGTGCTTATTGATGAGGGTGTTGATATTATTCTTTTAGAGACTGTCTTTGACACTCTTAACTTAAAGTGTGCGATTGATGCTGTGGAGTATCTGTTTAAGAAGAAAGGTATTGAACTTCCATTGATGATATCGGTTACTATTGCCGACAACACAGGTCGTACTCTCTCCGGGCAGACACTTGAAGCTTTTGTTGCGTCAATATCTCATGCTCCTATTACAACAGTTGGAATTAACTGTTCTTTTGGAGCTAAGGATATTTTACCTTTTTTACGCAGATTATCGGAGATTGCTCCTTTTGCGATATCGGTTCATCCTAATGCTGGTTTACCTAACAGATTTGGAGAGTATGACCAAACTCCCCTATTAATGGCAAATGATATTAAGCCATATATTGAGGAGCAACTTGTAAATATTATTGGTGGTTGTTGTGGAACTACTCCTGAGCATATTAAACTTATTGCTGAAATTGCTAAAAATGGTAAGCCTCACACTCTCCCCGAGAAGGAGTGTAAACTTGTTTTGGCCGGACTTGAGCCTTTGACTGTATGCAAGGAGAATAACTTTGTTAATGTTGGCGAGAGATGTAATGTTGCTGGTTCAAGAAAGTTTTTGAGGTTGATTAATGAGAAGAGTTACAGCGAGGCTCTATCAATTGCTCTTAAACAGGTTAACGATGGTGCTCAAATTATTGACATCAATATGGATGATGGCATGTTAAATGCTAAAGAGGAGGTGATTACCTTTCTCAGACTTCTTGCCGCAGAGCCTGAAATTTGCAGAGTTCCTTTTATGATTGACTCTTCGGATTGGGAAGTTATTGAGGCAGGATTGAAAAATGTACAGGGTAAAGCTATTGTAAACTCTATAAGTCTTAAAGAGGGTGAAGAGATATTCAAAGAGAGGGCTAAACGCATTAGAGATATGGGGGCTGCGGTTGTGGTTATGGCTTTTGACGAAGAGGGACAAGCTGACACTTTTAACCGAAAAATTGTTGTTTGTAAAAGAGCGTACGATATATTGACAACTGAGTGCAACTTTAAGGCTGAAGATATTATTTTTGACCCCAATATTTTGGCTGTTGCAACAGGTATTGATGAACATAAAAATTACGCTAAAGACTTTATTGAGGCTACTCGTTGGATAAAGACAAACCTTCCTCACGCAAAGGTTAGCGGAGGTGTAAGTAACCTTTCGTTCTCGTTCAGAGGAAATAACTACATCAGAGAGGTTATGCACTCTGTATTCTTATACCATGCTATTAATGCAGGTATGGATATGGCAATTCTTAACCCTACAACGAACGTAAACTATAATGATATTCCCGAGAAGATTTTAGAGGCTGTTGAGGATGTTATTCTTAACCGAAAGGATGATGCAACAGAGTGTTTGATTGAGATTGCTGAGAGTGTTAAAGAGGTTAAGGTGGAAAGTAATGCGACACAGATAATACCAGAAGAAAATTTTACCATTGCAGAGAGGTTAAGCAATGCTCTTGTTAAAGGGAATAGCGACAACTTGGAGAGTGATATTAATGAGGCTTTAACACAATATGGCTCGGCAGTTGCTATTATTGAAGGTCCTCTTATGGATGGAATGAATAGGGTTGGCTCTCTGTTTGGTGAAGGTAAGATGTTTTTACCTCAAGTAGTTAAGAGTGCCAGAACTATGAAGTGTGCCGTTGAGATTCTTCAACCTTATATTAAGAACGAAAATAGTTCTTCACAAAAGAGTGCCGGTAAAATTGTTTTGGCTACAGTTAAGGGCGATGTTCACGATATTGGAAAGAATATTGTTTCGGTTGTTTTAGGGTGCAACAATTATGAGGTTATTGACCTTGGTGTTATGGTTGCAGCCGAAACTATTATTGATAAAGCGGTTGAAGTTGGTGCTGATATTATAGGCGTTAGCGGACTTATTACTCCATCGCTCAACGAGATGTGCAGTATTGCTCGTGAACTTGAAAAACGAGGGTTGGATATTCCTTTGTTAATTGGTGGTGCAACAACCTCGGAGTTGCATACTGCTGTTAAAATTGCACCTCTTTATAGTGGTGCGGTAGTGTATGTTAAGGATGCCTCGCAAGACCCAATTATTGCAGCCAAACTGACTAATGAGAAGGTTAGAGAGAGTTATATTAAAGAGATTAAAGAGCGACAACATCTTTTGAGAGAGTGTACTAAATGTGACGAGACTGTTCCTATGGTTGTTGCCGAAGGGTTAAGAGATATGAGTTGTTGCAATGGTTATACTCCTACTACCCCTAAGGTACTGAACAAAGAGATAGATTTATCTTTTGAAATTAGCGAACTTGTTGATTATATTAATTGGGGACAACTTTTTAATGTTTGGAAATTGAGTGGCAAGTTTGCTTCTATTGCATATCTTAATGGATGTGACCACTGCAAAGCATCGTGGCTTACATCTTTTGCTGAAGAGGAAAGAAAAGAGGCTTCAGAGGCTATGCAACTACATAAAGATTGTTTAAGGATTATAAAGGAGATTTGCGATAAACTTAATCCAAAGATTAAAGCATCTGTATCATTCTACAATGCGAGCTCAAAAGATAATAACATTATTATTAAAAGTGATAATGATGTTATAATTCCAACCCTACGCCAACAGAAGAAGAGGGAAAATAACGAGGATGGCTATCTTGCTCTTTCTGATTTTATTCTACCTAAGAAGAGTGGCTTAGAGGACTATATTGCAACTTTTGCTGTTACTGTTGGTAGAGATATTCAATCATATATAGAGCATTTGAAAAGCAGCGGAGAGGATTATAAATCGGTACTTTTGCAATCTGTTGCTGACCGTTTAGCAGAAGCAGCTACTGCATATACCCACTACCTTGTAAGAACTGATTTGTGGGGCTACGTAACAGAAGAGAAAAATGTTGCAAATATTATTAAAGGTAATTGTATTGGTATTAGACCGGCAATAGGCTACCCTTCCCTACCCGACCAATCACTTATGTTTGAGATGAAAAATCTTGTTGATTTTGACAAGTTGGGTATTGAAGTTACCGAGAACGGAGCCATGTACCCAAATGCCTCAGTATGTGGTTTTATGATTGCTAACCCTAATGCAAGATATTTTACCTTAACTATTGATGATAATCAACGAGAAGAGTATTGCAAAAAGAGAGGTATTGCTTTAGATGATGCGAAGAAATGGATTGCGGTATAGATAATTATATTTATAGTTTATTTAAAAATATTTAATTTCGATTATTTTTAGCAACAATATATTATTTTTGTGTGTCAAAAATTTATTTATAGATATGAAAAAGATGAGAGTTGCCGTTGTTGGATATGGCAATATTGGAAAATTTACCATCGATGCCATTGAGGCTTCGTGCGATATGGAGGTTGCGGGAATTGTTAGACGTAATGTCAATGATATTCCTGAAGAGATAAAAAAATATAAAGTGGTTAGCAATATTAAGGATCTTGAAAATGTTGATGTTGCTATTCTTGCCACTCCTACCCGTAAAGTTGAGGAGTATGCAAAAGAGATATTGGCAATGGGTATTAATACTGCCGATAGTTTTGATATTCACTCGGGTATTACTGCATTAAGGGCAAACCTTGATAAGATTGCAAAAGAGAGTGGAGCTGTGGCTATAATATCGGCCGGTTGGGACCCGGGTAGCGACTCTGTTGTTCGTACTCTAATGGAGGCTGCCGCACCTAAAGGTATTACTTATACCAACTTTGGACCCGGTATGAGTATGGGACACACTGTTGCTGTTAAAGCAATAGAGGGTGTTAAGGCTGCTCTCTCTATGACAATTCCTGTTGGAACTGGTATTCACAGGAGAATGGTATATATTGAAGTTGAAGACGGGTATAAGTTTGAAGAGGTTGCTAAAGCGATTAAGGCTGATGCATACTTTGTTAATGATGAGACTCATGTTATGCAGGTTGAGTGTGTTGACAACCTTTTGGATATGGGGCATGGCGTTATGATGTGTCGCAAGGGAGTATCGGGCAAAACACAAAATCAACTTTTTGAGTTTAATATGAAGATTAACAACCCTGCTCTTACTGCTCAAATGTTGGTTAATGCTGCTCGTGCAACATTCCGTCAACAACCCGGTTGCTATACAATGCCCGAAGTGCCTGTTATAGATTTATTGCCAGGAGATAGAGAAGAGTGGATTTCACATTTGGTTTAATTTTATAGAGTATTAATATGCTTAGTTCTGTAGTTTGGAATGCTGATCCTGCCATATTTTCTTTAGGACCTCTTGAGATAAGATGGTATGGTTTACTATTTGCCATAGGTTTTTTGGTTGGTTATTATATTGAGGCTAAAATATTTAAAAACGATAAAGCTCCCGATGATTGGTGCGATAAACTTTTTGTATATGTTATAGTTGCTACTATTATTGGTGCAAGATTAGGCCACTGCTTTTTTTATGATTGGGACTATTACACCAGCAACCCTATTGAGATATTTAAGATATGGGAAGGTGGATTGGCAAGTCATGGCGGTACAATAGCAATTATTATTGCAGTTCTTATATATGCTAAAAAAGTTACACACAGAAATGCTCTTTGGGTGTTTGACCGTTTAGTTATACCTATTGCTTTGGTTGGAGCAATGATACGATTTGGTAATTTAATGAATCACGAGATTTATGGTACTCAAACCACAATGCCTTGGGGTTTTAATTTTATTACTAATATCTCGGAGTGGCAAAATGGCGCTTCACCTCAATATTCTCCAACATCGCATCCTACTCAAATATATGAGGCTTTATCATACTTTACTCTCTTTGTTACTCTAATGTTTATGTATTGGAAGAAAGACGCTGGGGATAAAAGAGGTTTATTATTTGGAGTCTTCTTCTTATGGGTATTTGGTTCTAGATTTGCAATTGAATTCTTGAAACTTCCTCAAGAGATGTTTGAGATTGAGTTGATGGAGAGAGTTGGTATGAATATGGGACAAATATTGAGTATTCCATTTATAATCATAGGTATATATTTTACTATAAGAGGATTAAAAGCAACTAAAAAGAGCGGTAAAATATCCCACAGACATTCGCATATTCATAGACACTATAAGAAATAGATTCATTCTTATATGTTTTGATAGAGCAATGTCTTAACATTGCTTATTATAAAAGAGAGAGGAGGTTTGTTCAGACAAACCTCCTCTCCTTGCTATACTGTTTAAATCTATAATAGGTTATTTAGGTTCACGCAAGATAAATTTACATTTAACTACTTTGTTTTTACTATTTTGAGGCGTTCCCATATAAAGTTTGGGATTAATTGCCAAAAGGCTACTAATATGGAGTATTTCCAATCTATTATTGCCACTCTCTTTTTGTTTACTACCGCCTTATACAGTTTTTTTGCTGCATAAGGGGCTTGCATCTTCATTGGGTAGTTGGCATTGCGCAACAGGGCTGTTTCAACAAATCCTGGACGTATATCGGTAAATGATATTTTATCTCCTCTCATTCTTGATAGTTGTGCCAAGCATTGAAGATAGATATTGTTAAATCGTTTTGTGGCTGAGTATGATGGTGCGACTCCTAAACCTTTGGTTCCTGCTATTGATGAGACAACGGCTATTTGACCTCCTCCGTTTTTTGAGAAGTAGTCGTATGCTTTTACTACCATTTGTGTCATTCCCAAACAGTTTGTCTTTACAGTATCTATCTCTATTTGTGGCTCCAATTCTTTATTTTGAAAACCTATACCTGAGACATGGAGGTATATATCCATTCCTCCCATATCGTCTATCAACTCAGAGAGCATTTGTGGTGCCTCTGGTGCTATTACATCTATCTTTTTAATAAAAGAAGTTTTAGGATACTCTTTTTGTAGAGAGAGCAAATTTTCTTCTCTTCGCCCTGCTAATCCAACTATATATCCGTTTTGCAGGAATAGTTTTGCACTCTCCATTCCTATTCCTGATGTTGCTCCTACTATTACTATTTTTTTCATATTCCGTTGGTATGAATATATTCTTATCTCTTAACTACTTTTATTGTGCGTACTACTGATTGATTTTCGGCTACTACTTTGAGAATATATATTCCTTTATCGCCATCTATATCCACTCTTACAATCTCATTTGTATCAACTGATAGAGTTTTGCTCTCTATCAATTTTCCGTCAATGGAGTGTATCTCTATTGTATATGCTCCCTCTTTTGCAAATGATAGGTTTACATAATCGGTAAAGGGGTTTGGATATACGCTCATTTGTTCAACAACCGACTCCTCTACTCCATCGGGATATGGTACTATTATTATATCAACTGATTTGGTTTCACTGCTTCCCCACATATTTTTTAGGGTTAACCCTGCTGTATATGTTCCTGTTGCATTGTATGAGATTTTTGCTCCATTTGTTGTGGTTATTAACTTTGCCTCTGGTGTATTCCACTCTGGTGTTGTTGTTACTTGATAACTTCCTGAAATCATTGGGTTACCTAACTCATCGTTTGAAGCATTGATTACGGTTTCTACTATTCCTGAATCGCCATTCTCTTCTCCTATTGTAGATACCAACTCTGCTACATAAGATGAGCCTTTTTGTCCTAAATTTGGGAACACTTTTTTACCTTCGCTATTCTCTTGAGTTGTTTCAAAATTCCAATATCCTTGTAATCCACTCGGGACGATGTTATATCCTTTCATAGCTGTCTGTATCTCAACATCAGTCAAAACTCTATCCCATACTTGGAATTCATCTACCCAGCCATTAAATCCACTCTTATATACACTTGTTCCTCCAACATATACGCTACTTCCTGCAACCCTCACTGCATTGTTGGTTATATGCTGGATTGTTGTTTCAGCTACTTTCTTTCCGTTGAAATACATTTTTTGCTTATTATCCACGCCAAATGTTACTGCTATGTGTATCCATTGACCTTCGTTTACACTGTGGTCTGTTGACATCATTTGAGAATTGGGTAGATCGTGTTCTGTCCATCCGTATGTATTAAACGATATTTCATTGGCTGAATGTTTTTTATCATTGGTTGTTGATGTTGCACTTGTCTCTTTTAGTGCCATCTGCTCGGGACGGATTGTCACCCAAAAATCACCCCAGTTATTGTGTGGCCATGACTCCGTAAAACTGCGTTTGTCTATCAGGTTTGTTCCTTGACTATTGTGCGTTAAGTTGTCGGCTTTAAACCACATCATATATGTGTATGGTCTTGAACCTACAACTTCAGGGAAGCGTAGCATATTTGGATCTTCAACCTTTACCGAGCGTGATACTGTTCCCTCTCCTACTCGCGATGCTGTATATGAAAGTGTTATATCATCTTCTTTATAAGCTTCTGATTTATTTGCTGTCAGTGATGTTAAAACCGGTATTGCTCCTGTGTTTATTGGCGATACTTGTATTATACCTCGTGTGTAGGCTACTGTACCATCAGCATTTGTAATTTTAACATCGTATGAGCCCTCGGTTGGCAATGATAGGGTTATTGATGTTGTGTTTGCAAATGTTTTTATAGATGCTCCTGTTGCCGAGTTTATTATCTCCCATGTTGCAGCTGGGTGATTTATATCAATATATTTAATTGTAAACTCTTCGTTTACTTTTATTATTGGTTTGTCTATTATTGTTCCCTCTACTATTGTTGCTTGGATATTCATTGGATATAGCCATTCTCCCCACGCTATATCACTCTCTTGCTCTCCGTCAAGACTTACTGCTGATACTCCTATACGCAAACCTCCGCCCAATTTGGTGTCGTAAGGTGCTGCAACAACGTACGATGCCCATGAGGTTGTTGCTGTAAAGACTTTTTCTTCTTTACCCTCTTGCTGGGTATAGATACGATAGTGGGAGGTATTTACATCGGAATTGTATATTGGCTCGTATGCCTCTTTGGGTTCTCCTGTATAAGCATCTGCCATATTGAAGATTATCTTCATATCTACTCCCTTATAGTTACGAGCCATCAGTTTTACTTTATCAACAACTGGAGTGGCAGGAATTAGCGAACTTCCTAATTCGCCTCGTGTGAGTGCTATTTGTCCTATTAAAATTTTAAAGTCTTCGGTTGTATTGGTAAATTTCAAACCTATTTGTGCTATGGTAGAACTATTTAGTTTGAATTGTCGTCCACTGAGTTGTGTGCTTAGGGTTACCCAGCCATTCGCATCTTCATCGCCACTCTCAACTGTTGCATTTGTTTTTATCACTCTCTCTACGGCTGTTGCCTCATCTCCCTCTTTTGAACATGCCCATGCCATTGTTCCTGTTCCTGACAAGACTTTATAGCGTATTGTTAAATAATCGCCAGATTTTGCTGTTGGGTATTTTGTTTTAAAGAGTTGCAAATAGGTTTGCTCTGTTGCTCCTGATATTTGTAAACATGAACCTCCAAACCAAGCATCATCCCATGTAAATTCAGCGGTTAAATCATTGCTAACCTCTTCAGCGGTTCTTCCCATATAGGTACTGGTTGCCCACCAACGCCATGAGGGCATATAGTCTTGTATTCCTATATTATACCACTCTGTATCTGCATGACGTTCTCCTGCTATATTAAAGAAGGTTCCGTTTCCTAAATTGAAGTTTGTTACAAAGGGATCGGCTGCTAAATCATCACAGGTTAGTACACTTTTTGCTACTATATATTGTGCCCATCCGTAGGCATCGGTTGAGGTAGTGCTGAATTTTGTATAACTGTTTATTGCCGGAGGATTTACAGGATTACCTGATGAACCTGTAAATACGGTCTCAAGCAATTCTTGATATGTCTTTTGCATTTGAAGTGGTGTTGACCCTCGTTCTCCGCGTTGCTCATATATCATATTGCGATTATGGGCTCCCCATATTCCTAAAGATATGTTATAATTGTTTAATTGTTTCCACTCTTTTAGTGCTGTTCCTGCCTGATAATCCACTCCCATAAATACATCGAATAGTGAACGTTCTGGAAAGTTAGCAGCATGCGTCTCTTGAGATACTGATAGATCTGCTCCATAGTTCGTAAAATACACCGTTGATGTAGGCCTACCATTGTAATGAAACCAATCTTTGTTTGTTTCTGAGAGTGGTGAGGGTGATGGCATTGTTCCTAAATTATGTATCATCGAATACCAACAATTATGGAAAGGTACTCCGTATGTTTCGGCTTTTTCATAGAGGTCTCCAAAAAATAGTTTTGTTGCTGTATGAAATTCTTTTCCTATATATGGACCTGACATTAGTTTTGTTCGACTAAAATCAAACTCTGAGTTCCATCCTATTCCATCAATTCCATAATATTTAAGGTACTTAAGAAACTTATCCGGACCATCAATCAACATTCGGGCAAGCATCTCGCCATATCCTTCTGATGTTGGAGATAAATAGGACGCCCAAGTAATAGGGGCTACACACGATATTTTTACTCCATTTTTGTGACATACGTCAAGCATTGCTGCTGGCATACTCATAAAGGGCGCTGTCCAGTTTCCCCATATATCGGTGTAACTCCACATTGTCCATACTTCACCACCAAAGAAGTATGATGGTAGTGCATTCCATCCATCTCCACCAATTGGACACCACCATAAGAATTTTCGATCTGGTATTTGAGATATTCTTACTTGTGTAAAAGAGTTTGTAAATCGTGTACGCGGTTTTACGCGAGATATAAAAAATTGTTCATTCTCGGCAGCTTCATCATCAAGATTTTGATATAATGATGTATTTCCTGGAGTCCAATTTGTGTAGGCATCGGTCCATGTTGCACTCTCTGAACCTATTTTCACATACATTTCATGCTGAGGTGATGATTGTGAGTATACACATATTGGTAATAATAGTGCGACTACAATAGATAAGACCTTTTTCATATATCTCTGTTTTTTGTTTTTATGGTATCTATTGCAAAGATAATATTTTTTAGATAATTATACCATTATTAAGGAAATATATAAAAAGAAGGAACCTCTAACAAGAGATTCCTTCTTTGACTATGTTGTTTAACAAGTATGATTATTTTTTGATAATCTTCATTGTACGAACTGCTACTCCGTTTTCATTTAGAATACGTAAGATGTATGCTCCACTTTCTCCGTTAATATCTACTCTTACTCCCTCATTTGCTGCAACTGACAATGCTTTTGACTCTATTAAGCGTCCGTCAAGTGCAACTATTTGAGCGGTGTACACACCCTCTTGTGTAAACATAATATTTACAAAATCGGTGAATGGGTTAGGATATACGCCCATCTCCTCAACTACGGCATCCTCTAATCCTGAACCGGTAGTTACGGTTATGAAATCTATTGTCTTGCTATCACTACCCCACATATTCTCAAGAGTTAGTTTTGGAGTATATTGTCCCTCTGCTGAATATGATACATTAACGGTTCCTGCTGCAAGTGTTCCTCCTTTATCTGTTAATGTTCCGGGTGCGACATCCCATTTTGCAGATGTTTTAACCTCTAATGTTCCATGAAGAATTGGCATACCCAACTGTTCGTTATTTACGGCTCTTGTCTCGCAATATGCTGGTCCGTTTCCTGTTATCTTCTCTACATATTGAGCATACTTGGTAGCACCTGCGGTTCCACGGTTAGCAAATGATTCTCCATCACTTTCGAGTGTTTCAAAGTCCCAGTATCCTAATAATCCGCTTGGAATTGTTGCTCCTGTTGCATATCCTTTCATTGCTGTCTTAACCTCAGAATCTGTTAATACTCGATCCCATACTTGGAAATCATCAATCCAACCTGTAAATCCTGCTTTATATGTTCCTGCTCCTCCAATATATACATCTCCATTCATTCTTTGTCCGTTATTCTCAACTTCGTAGTCTTTTGATGATGCAACAAGACGTCCATTGAAATACATTTTTTCGCTTCCATCTGTATCTAATGTTATTGCAATGTGTGTCCATTGGTCAAGGTTTACGCTATATCCTGTTGACATCATACCATCACGTGGTACATCGTGAGCATCCCATCCATATACATTAAACGATATCTCATTTTCAGCATGCTCGTTTGCAGCTGTATATGAAACAGAATGAGCTGTAACTTTAGGTCTTATTTGTACCCAGAAGTCTCCCCAGTTCTCATGTGGCCATACATCTGTAAATGTTGTTTTGCTTATAAGGTTAGTTCCTTGTGTGTCGTGAGATATAGACTCTGTTTTAAACCACATCATATAGGTATATGGTGCTGTTCCTTTCAATGAAGGGAATCGCAACATATATGGATCATCTACTTTAACACTACGCGATACTTTACCTTCGCCTAATCGTTCTGCTATGTATGACAAATTGATTTTTTCATTTGTATTTGCAGATGTTTTATCTGCTGTCAGAGATTCAATTAAAGGTATTGTTCCTGTACTCTCTGGAGATATTTGAATTAATCCACGAGTGTATGACTCATTTGATCCTGATGTAATCTTAACGTCATACATTCCTACTTCTGGAAGGGATGTTGTTACTCCTGATGCATTATTAACGGTTTTAACTGTCTCTCCTGTTGCTGAGCTTATTATAGTCCAAGTTGCTTTTTGATGGTTGGGATCAACAAATTTAACCGAGAACTCTTCGTTTGGTTTGATTACTGGTTTGTCAACCTCTGTTCCTTCTATAATTACTGGTGCTGGCAATGACATCTCTTGTCCCCACGCAATTGTAGATTCTTTTCGTCCATCTAAACTTACTGCACTTACTCCTACTTGTATTTTACCTCCTAACTCTGCATCGTATGGGGCTGCTACAACATATGATGCCCATGATGTTGTTGAGGTACAAAGTTTTGGCTCTCCTCCTGCTTGACGTACATATATTTTGTAGAACCAAGTGTTTACATCACTATTATAGATAGTTTGGTAGGCTTGACGTCCAGCTGCTTTTGTATCATTGCTTGTCATATCAAATACAACTTTTACGTCAGCTCCTTTATAGTTATATGAAAGAACCTTTGATGATAAAATTTTTGGTGCTGAAGGTGCTGCTATAACTCCGGGTTTTCCTCTTGTTAATGCTATCTCACCAATAAGCACTTTGAAATCAGATGATGTATCCTCAAATTTTAATCCTAATAGACATATAACATCGTTTTGTAATTTTATACCATTACGTCCGCTGGTTATCTGAATTTGTTTTTCAACCCATTTTCCTATTTCTGTGCTTGATGTGATATTTGCGATAGACGCTGACACCTCAGTTTTAGGTGCAGACTCTTTTGAACATGCCCAAGAGATTTTTCCTGTTCCTGAAAGCACTTTATAACGAATTGTTAAATAATCTCCTGTTGTATTTGTTGGGTATTTTGTTTTGAAGAGTTGCAAATATGCTTGGTCTGTTTCTCCGTTAATTTCTAAAGATGTTCCGCCATACCATGAGTCATTCCAATTAAATACTGCCTCCATATCGGTTGTTGCCTCTGTTGCATCTTTACCCATAAAGGTACTAGTCCACCACCAACGCCATGTGGGCAAATAGTCTTGCATTCCTAGATTATACCATACTCCATTATATGCAATTTCGCCATTCTCTTTCCAGAATTGTCCGTTACCCATATTGAAATATGTAACAAATGGGTCTGTTGCCAAACTTCCTCCATCTTGAGGTGTTAAGGTACTACGAGCTGTAATGAAACTTGAAAATCCGTGGAACGTTGTTGATTTTGAAGTATGACATAATAGATTTGTTACTGGAGGTGTGTTTACCGGGTTATATGATGCTCCTGTAAATACGTTCTCACTAATTTTTTGGTAAGTTAGTTGTTTTTGAACAGGAGTTGATCCATTTTCTCCTTGATTAATAAAAATCATATTAGTGTTGTGGGCTCCCCAAATACCAAATGATACTTTGTAATCTTGTAGTGCCACCCATGATGCTGATGAACGACCTTGAAAGTCCATTCCTCCATATACATCATATCCTGAGCGACCTTTTCCTTCGGCTGTTGTTTGTGATGTAGATAATTGAGATGAATACCAGTTATAGTTCAAGAAGTATGCATCTGATACTTTTTTCCCATTATAGTGGAACCACTCTACACATCCACTATTAAGTACACTATAATCTCCGTAACTTCCTCCATTTGAAGTAAATGAATACCATGCATTGTTAAATGGCACTCCGTAAGCCTCAGCATTTGCATAACAATCTCCCATCATATTTTTGAAACCTGTTGGATTCAAAAGGCTCCATGAGAACTCTGAGTTAAATCCTATTCCATCTACACCATAGTAACGAAGGTATTTAAGCAATTTCTCATATCCACCATTTACAAGGGCATTGATGTTTGATCCGTGACCTCCATCATTTGGTGATGGACCTGCTCCAAATGGTACTGATGCTACACATCCTGAACGTACTCCATTTTTATGACATACATCAAGGAAGGCTGCTGGTACTTGGATTAATGGTGCTGTCCAGTTTCCGTATGTATCGGTATAACTCCACATTGAGTATGCCTCTCCATTGAAGAAGTATGATGGAAGTGCATTCCACGATGATTCGTTTATTGGACACCACCATAAAACTTTACGTTCTGGATCAAGACTCTCTTTTACTTGTGTTGCAGTAAATGTAAAACGTTTACGAGGTTTTACACGAGAAATAAAGAATTGCTCGTTTGCAGCTGCTTCTGAATCGCCATTATACAATGGGACTCCCGGCTCCCAATTTTGGTATGCTTGATACCAACTAATAGAACTTCCCATCTTAACATACTTGTCGTGAGATGGTACTGTTTGTGCAAATACGCTTCCTGCGTACATTGCAATGACCAAAGTCATCAATAGTAATTTTTTCATTTATAAATTTTATTTAAAGAATGTATTTATGATCAAACTCCTATTTTTTAAGTATATGCACTTTGGAATAATTGAAAAAGACCATACTATTCTTAGTACGCTATACTCCAATTACAAAATTATTTATTTTTATTTGTTTTTACAAATTGTTTATGTTATAATTTATTTAATTTTAGTTTAAATAATAAAAAGGGCTACACTTTTAACGTGTAACCCTTTTATTGATTATTATTTAAGTTTATTCTACTTCTTGATTAACTTCAAAGTACGAACTGCTGTTCCGCTTGTGTTCTTGATTTTAATGATATACATTCCTTTTTCTCCATTAATATCAACGCGAACATACTCATTTGCTGTGGCACTTACTTGTTTACTCTCTATCAATTTACCATCAAGGGCTATAATCTCAATTGTATATGTTCCCTCTTTTGCAAATGAAAGGTTAACAAAATCGGTAAATGGATTAGGATATACTCCCATCTCCTCTATTACTGACTCCTCTACTCCATCAGGCCATGGAACTACTACTATATCTACAACCTCTGTATCACTTCCCCACATATTTTTAAGGGTTAATCCAGCGGTGTATGTTCCTGTTGCATTGTATGAGATTATTGATTTAGTATCTGTTTGACCTACAACTGTTGCACTTGGTAAATTCCACTCTTGCTCGGTTGTTACCTTTACAGCTCCTGTAATCATTGGATTTCCTAACTCATTGGGAGAGAATGGAAGATTTTGCTCTACTTTTCCAGCATCTGTATCTTTCATTGTTATATATGCTGCTGTATATGATGCTCCTTTATTACCTTTATTTAGGAATACAACATTTCCGCCTTCTTCTGTTGTCTCTTCAAATGTCCAATATCCTTGTAATCCGTTTGGTGCGGTTGTGTATCCCTTCATTGCAGTTTGTATCTCTGTATCTGTTAATACTCGATCCCATACTTGGAATTCATCTACCCAGCCATTAAAACCTGCTTTGTAAACATTTGAGCCTCCTACATATACATTACTTTCACTTTTACGAACACCGTTAGTTGTAATTTTATTTGTTGTTGTTTCGGCAACTTTCTTACCATTGAAATACATTTTTTGTTTTCCATCTGTTTCAAATGTTACCGCAATGTGTGTCCACTGTCCCTCTTTTACACTATGGTCGTTTGACATCATATTGCTGTTGGGGACATCATGCTCTGTCCAACCATATGTATTGAATGATATTTCATTTGCCGGGTGTACTCTGTCTGAATATGTACTTCCTCCAACCTCTCTGTTTGCCATCATCTCGGGACGTATTGTTACCCAGAAGTCTCCCCAGTTTCCATGAGGCCACATATCTTCAATATCTCTTTTGTCTATCAAGTTTGTTCCTTGATTGTTATGTGTTAGTTTTTCTGCTTTGAACCACATCATATAGGTATATGGACGTGATTGTACTACTGCGGGGAAACGTAACATATTTGGATCTTCTACTTTTACAGCTCGTGATACTGATCCTTCGCCTAAACGAGATGTTGTTGCTGTTAGTGTTATATTATCATCTTTATAGGCTTGTGTTTTATTTGCTGTTAGAGAGCCAATAACGGGTATTGCTCCTGTTTCATCGGGTGATACCTGGATAATTCCTCGAGTGTATGCCACTGTTCCGTCTGAGTTTGTTATCTTAATATCGTATGATCCTGTTGTTGGTAACGACATTGTGATTGATGTTGTATTTGTAAATGTTTGTATTGATGCTCCTGTTAGAGAATTTATTACCTCCCATGTTGCTGCGGCATGGTTTGGATCGGTATATTTCAATGTAAATTCTTCGTTTACTTTGATTATTGGTTTGTCTATTTCTGTTCCCTCAACAATTGTTGGTTCAATTGTTGTTGGATACAACCACTCGCCCCATGCAATTTCTGACTCTGTTTCATAATCTAAACTTACTGCCGCTACTCCAATACGCAAACCTCCACCTTTTACTGCATCGTAAGGTGCTGCTACTACGTATGATGCCCAAGAGGTTGTTCCTGTAAACACTTTTGCTTCTTCTCCTTCTTGTTGGGTGTAGATACGGAAATACGATGTTTCTACTTCGTTATTATATATAGGCTCCCATGCTTTTTTTGCCTCGCCTGAATATGCATCATTCATATTGTAGATAATCTTCATATCTACTCCTTTGTAGTTACGAGCCATCATACGACTCTTCTCTACTGTTGGTGCTAATGGTCTATTTGAATTTCCTACTTTACCACGAGTTAATGAGACTTGTCCGATTAATACTTTATAATCATCACTGGTATTTTGGAATTTTAAACCTATCTGTGCTATCACTTTATCGTTAAGTTTTATTCCTGAACGTCCACCAATGGGTGTCTCAACTGTTATCCATCCGTTTTCATCTGGATCGGCATTTGTTTTAATATCTTTTGAAACTTCAATTGATGCGGCATCCCACTCTGAACATGCCCATGCCATTGATCCTGTTCCGGATAAAACTTTATAACGGATTGTTAGATAGTCGTTTTGTTTTACTTCGTATTTGGTTTTGAAAAGTTGCAAATATGTTTTATCTGTTCCTCCTGATATTTGCAAACATGAACCTCCGAACCATGCATCGTCCCAAGTAAACTCTGCTTTTAAGTCATCACTTACCTCTTCTGCTGTTCTTCCCATATATGTTTTGGTAAACCACCAACGCCAAGTTGGCAAAAAGTCTTGTATTCCAAGGTTGTACCATTCGGTATTGGCATGACGTTCTCCTTCTACGTTAAAGAAGAATCCGTTACCTAAATTGAAGTTTGTTACAAATGGATCGGTTGATAGGTTTCTTCCTTCTTGACACATCAATGTACTGCGTGCTGTTATTAATTGAGCCCAACCCCAAGCATCTTCTGCTGTTGAATTAAATTTGGTTGTCTCTGACATTGCTGGAGGGTTTACAGGGTTATTGCTTGATCCTGTAAATACATTCTCCACTATTTTCATATATGTTTGTTGCATTTGCAATGGTGTTGATCCTCTCTCACCGCGTTGCTCATATATCATATTTCGATTGTGCGCACCCCATAATCCTAATGAAATTCTATAATTGGGTAGTATTAACCAGTTTTGCAATGAGTATCCTGCTTGATAGTCAACTCCCATATATACATCGTATGATGAACGATTTGGGAAATAGTTATCGACACATGTTTGTGAATGTGATGGTGCAGCATAGTAGTTTGTAAAGTATGCTGTTGATGTTGGTTTTCCTTCGTAATCGAACCAATCTTTATTGTTTTCATTCAATGCTGATGAACCTCCGCAAAATCCAGAATTGTTTGTTAACGAATACCAACAGTTATGAAATGGCACACCGTACTCTGATGCTCCTGTATAGCAATCTCCTAAAAATTTTTTCATTGCTGTGTGAAACTCGTAACCTGAATATGGTCCTGACCCGCTTAATGTTCCTCGCCATGAGAACTCTGAATTAAATCCTATTCCATCAATTCCATAGTATTTCAAATATTTTAGGAATTTATCTGCTCCGCCTGCATCGGATACTAATTTATTTAAATAATACCCATGCCCGCTTGCATCTGTACAATAGATATTTGCCGACCATGGTACTGCCGCAAGACATGATATTTGTACTCCGTTTTTGTGGCATACGTCAAGCATCGGTGCTGGCACACTTACAAAAGGAGCGGTCCAGTTTCCATATATATCGGTATAACTCCACATTGTCCAAAGTTCTCCGCCAAAATAGTATGATGCTAATGCGTTCCATCCGTCTCCTCCTATGGGACACCACCACAATAGTTTGCGGTCTGAGTTTTGTTCGGGACGAACTTGGGTTTGTGCATTAGTAAATCTTTGACGTGGTTTTACACGAGAAATAGTGAAGTTTTCATTCTCCTCTGCCTCTGTATCAAGTCCTTGATAGAATGCTCTACCTGGAGACCAAGCCGCATAAGCATCTCCCCAATTTACTGTTTCTGATCCTATTTTTACATATTGTTCATGCTGGGGACATGATTGCGAATAAGCAAACATTGGCAATAGCATACCTAATGTTGCAATTAGTAATCCCTTTTTCATTTTTAAATAGTTTTGTTTTATGTTTTATTAAATATTATTTTACTTTAATAGTGCAAATATAGGGAGTTTTTTTTATATTATAACATTATTTATCAATATAATCTCTTTTTTAACTTATAATATATTAGAATTTTATATACCACACAAGAAATTAAGATATAAAACAAAATAAGGGAGATGACCCATCTCCCTTATTTTATTGTAGATTGTATTTATTATTATTTTTTCACCACTTTCAATGTGCGAACTGCTGCTTTGTTTGCATTCAATACTTTAATAATGTACATTCCTTTTTCTCCATTGACATCAAGACGTACTCCCTCGTTTGCTGATACATTGATTTGTTTGCTTTCTATCAATTTACCATCAAGGGCTACAATCTCTATCGTATATGTTCCCTCATTTGAGAAACATAGGTTAACAAAATCGGTAAATGGATTAGGATATACTCCCATCTCCTCAATTGTTGCATCCTCAATTCCGTCAAGGTTAGACACCACTACGAAATCAATAGTTTTGTTGTCGCTACCCCACATATTTTTAAGTGTAAGACCTGCTGTATATGTACCTGCTGCATCATATACAACATTTGCTGATGTTGAAGATACATTAAGTGAGGCTCCCGGAGCTGTCCACTCTGCGGATGTTGTTACTTGATAGCTTCCTCCAATCATTGGGTTACCCAATTCATCATTTGATCCATTTACTACTGTTTGTACAACTTCTGAAGTGTTCTCTCCTTTTTGACCAACAGTTGTAATAATTGCAGCATTGTATCCTGAACCTTTTTGTCCTTTGTTCGGGAATACATTGTTACCGTTAGCATCTTTTACAATCTCTTCAAATGTCCAATATCCTTGTAGTCCCGCAGGTGCTGTTGCGTATCCTTTCATTGCTGTCTTTATCTCATCTTCATTTAATACACGATCCCATACTTGGAATTCATCTACCCAACCATTGTATCCTCCTTTATAAACACTTGTTCCTCCAATATAAACTGGCGATCCCGGAGAACGAACTCCATTACTATTTATATGTTGAATTGTAGTCTCCG
Organism: Bacteroidales bacterium; assembly: GCA_017521245.1. Lineage (NCBI taxonomy): Bacteria > Pseudomonadati > Bacteroidota > Bacteroidia > Bacteroidales > Bacteroidales bacterium. The sequence continues at coordinate 212,768 of JAFXDI010000001.1, read as the reverse complement.
CAACTTTCTTTCCATTAAAGTACATTTTTTGTTTATTGTCTGTTCCGAATGTTACAGCAACGTGTGTCCATTGTCCTTCGTTTACACTATGATCGTTCGACATCATATTTGCATTAGGTGCATCGTGCTCTGTCCAGCCGTATGTATTGAATGATATCTCATTTGCTGGATGAGGATCTGCTTGTGCTGTTCCTGATGAACTTGTTTCATAACGAGGATATGCACCTCCATCTTGTGGATATGAACGGATTGTTACCCAAATATCACCCCAGTTATTGTGTGGCCATACATCATTGAAACTTCTCTTATCTATAAGGTTTGTTCCCTCTGATCCATGTGTAAATTTATCAACCTTAAACCACATCATATATGTATAAGGACGTGAACCTACTACTTCAGGGAAGCGTAGCATATTGGGGTCTTCAACTTTAACCGAACGAGATACAGTTCCCTCTCCTAAACGTGATACAGTATAATTTAACGATATTACCTCATCCACCTCTGCTTGAGTTTTGTTTGCATCTAAAGAAGCAATGATTGGTAATGCTCCTGTTGCCGCTGGTGATACTTGAATAATTCCTCGAGTGTATGCAACTGATGCGTCTGGGTTTGTAATCTTAATATCGTACGATCCCTCTTCAGCCAATGACATTGTAATTGATTTTGTGTTAGGGAATGTTTGAACCGACTCTCCTGTTGTAGAATTTATTACCTCCCATGTTGCTGGTGCATGGTTTACATCGATATATTTCAATGTGAATTCTTCTCCTGCTTTGATAATAGGTTTATCTATTTCTGTTCCCTCAACAATTGTAGGATTAATTGTCATAGGCTCCATCCAATCACCCCATGCTATAAGAGACTCTGTTTCATAATCTAAACCTACTGCTGATACTCCAATACGCATTTTACCTGCATCCTCTGTTATATAGGGTGCTGCTACTACGTATGCTGCCCATGATGTTGTTGCAGTGAAAACTTTGGGTTCTTTACCCTCTTGTTGTGTGTAAATACGGAAGTAAGATGTATTTACATCTGCATTATATACAGGCTCCCATGCTTCTTTAGTTGCACCTGTATAAGCATTATCCATATTGAATATAATCATCATATCTACACCTTTGTAGTTACGAGCCATCATTTTTGTTTTCTCTACTACTGGAGCTTGAGGTTGTTGGTATGTTCCCGGTTTTCCTCTCGTAAGAGCTATTTGTCCAATTAAGACTTTGAAGTCGTCTGATGTGTCTGTAAATTTCAAACCTAATTGTGCAATTGTAGAACTTTCAAGTTTAATACCTGTACGTCCTCCAATTGATGTATTTACTGTTGTCCAACCATTTTCATCAACTTTTGAAGAGCTTATTGTTTTTTCTACAACAGTTGTCTCTGATCCCTCTTTTGAACACGCCCATGCTAATGTTCCTGTTCCTGAAAGAACTTTATAACGTATTGTTAGATAATCTCCGCTTTTTGCTGTTTCGTATTTTGTTTTAAATAGTTGCAAATATGTTTGATCTGTTGCTCCTGATATTTGCAAACATGAACCCCCTAACCATGCATCATCCCAAGTGAACTCATATTGTAGATCATCGCTTACTTCAGCCGCTGTACGTCCCATATAAGTTGATGTTGCCCACCAACGCCATGTTGGCATAAAATCCTGCATACCGATATTATACCATTCAGTATCTGCATTACGCTCTCCTGCTACATTAAAGAATTTTCCGTTACCTAAGTTGAAGTTTGTTACAAATGGATCTGTTGATAAATCTCCTCCATCTTGACACATCAATGTACTGCGTGCTGTGATGAATTGAGCCCATCCATAAGCGTCAGTTGACATTGAATTAAAACGAGTTGTTGTTGATATATTAGGTGGGTTAACTGGGTTTTTAGTTGAACCTGTAAAGACATTCTCCAATATCATTTGGTAAGTTTTTTGTTGTTGTACAGGATCCGATCCTCTCTCACCACGAGTCTCATATATTAGGTTGCGATTGTGTGCTCCCCAAAGTCCCATTGAGATTTTATAGTTATTCAAAGATGTCCAGTTACCTACCGGACCTCCTGCTTGGTAGTCAACTCCCATGTAAACATCATATGAAGAACGAGTTGGGAAATTCAATGTTACTGTATTTTGTGATGTTGAAAGGCTTGAACCATAGTTACAGAAATATACTGTTGATGTTGGTTTTCCATTATAGTGAAACCAGTCTCTGTTTGTTCCATCCAATGATGCCGAACCTCCAAGAGAACCGCTATTTGTTGTTAATGAATACCAACAATTATGGAATGGCACACCATAATCAGCTGCTTTTGTATAACAATCTCCCAAAAAGTTTTTCATACCTGTATGGAATGCTTGTCCAGAATAATTTCCTCCTGACAATGTTCCATTCCATGAAAACTCTGAGTTAAATCCAATTCCATCAATTCCATAATATTTTAAGAATTTCAAGAATTTATCTGCTCCCCCTGTGTCTGTTAAAACTTTTTTCAACAAATATCCGTAACCGCTAACATCTGATGTTGAGATATATGCTGACCATGCAATAGGTGCTAAACTTGAAATTTTTACACCATTTTTGTGACAAACGTCAAGCATAGGTGCTGGCATACTCAAAAGAGGGGCTGTCCAGTTTCCCCAAACATCGGTATAACTCCACATTGTCCATACCTCACCGCCAAAGAAATAAGATGATAATGCATTCCATCCGTCACCTCCTATTGGACACCACCATAATAGTTTGCGGTCAGGATCCTGTGCGGTACGAACTTGTGTTGCCGCATTTATAAAACGTTCACGAGGTTTAATACGAGAAATATTAAAGTTCTCGGTATCCTCCATATCTTCTCCGTAACCTTTATAAAAAGGTTGTCCTGGAGTCCATGCTGCATAAGCATTTGCACGATCTGCTTCTCCTAAGCCTATTTGCACATACTTTTCGTGCTGAGGAGCTGATTGAGAATAAGCAAACATTGGGAATATTGCCAATGCTACTAAAAGTAAACTTTTTTTCATAGTTTTTTTGGGTAAAAATATAGTTAGTTAATATATAGTCACAATAAACAATATAGTATTAATTGCAAATATAAATGTTTTATTTGGTTTATAAAACTTTTTACATAAAATATTATATATATAAACATTTATAAACAAAACTCAATACAATTATATAATTTACAGAGAAAAAGCGCTGTTTTTAGATTATCTTGGATAATTTTATTACTTTGCATAAAGCATCAAAAAAAGCAAAACATTAAATAGCTATTAATCAGCTATTTAATGTTTTACTTCGCTGTCCATGAGGGAGTCGAACCCCCACTGGCAGAGCCAGAATCTGATGTGCTACCATTACACCAATGGACAAGTTTTTTTAACTTAGAAATGAGAGATGGTTAATAACGATTATATATACGACAAATCCAAAATTGTTTGAGTTATACCGAACAATTTCAACAACCTCTAAATTCTAATTTTCTTTTAATCCAGATTTAACTTGATTGTAACTCTCTTCTACTAGTGTATCCATATCAAAACCTTCTGCTGGAGGTATTATTGGTTTATGTATTTGAAGAGTTAATTTCCCCGGATTTACAAAGAATGATGATTTTGATAATATTTTATATGATCCATCTATTGTCATTGGGACTACTGGCATATTCAAATCTACAGCTATTTGAAATGCTCCTCTTTTAAATTTCTTTATTTTGCCATCTGCCGAACGTGTTCCTTCAGGGAATATTACAACGGACATTCCTCCTTGAAGAGTTTTCTTTGCCTCCTCTATTGTTCGTTTGATTGCTTTGGGATTTGTTCTGTCTACAAATATATGTTTTGCGGCTTCACATGCTTTTCCTACCATAGGCACTTTACGCAATGTGTGCTTCATTATCCATTTGAAATTATGATTTAAATATCCGTAAACCAAGAAGATATCGTATGCTCCTTGATGATTTGCTACAAACACATACGATTCATTAGGCTTTATATTTTCTCTTCCTTTTACTTCTACTTTTACTAACGATATTATACAGAATAGTTTTGACCAAATTTTAGGTGGATAGTACCCCCAAAATGACGGATCTCCTATAAGACCTCCTATTATTGTTGTTGACGTGGTTAAAATTGTTATTAACAATAATAGTGGCGCCATTATAAATATCTCATAAAAGAACAATAATATTTTCATATTTTATATGTTGTTTATTTGGTGACAAAAATAATACATATTATGGAATTTTTAAGAATTGTTTTAAAAATATTTCGTACTTTTGAAGTAAATTTTGATATTGGAGATTTTTTAATATTTATAAATATGATTGTTTTTCCAAACGCTAAAATTAATTTAGGTCTGAATATTGTAAGTAAAAGAGAAGATGGTTATCACAACATCGAGAGCATTTTTTACCCCATTCCTTTATACGATATTCTGGAGGTTATTCCTGCCGAGAAAGACAAAAGAAGTTTTAGTTTAGAGGTTATGGACCTTCCTGATGACGGAAAACAAAATTTAGTAGAGAAGGCATACCTAAAATTAGTTGATAAGTACGATATTCCCCCAATTGAAGTTATTCTTAAAAAATGTATCCCCTTTGCTGCCGGATTAGGCGGAGGCTCTGCTGATGCCGCATATATGCTAAAAATCCTCAATGAGATGTTTATCAATAGAATAAGTGAAGAGGAGATGCTTGAAATTGGGAAAGACATTGGTGCTGACGTTCCGTTTTTTATAAAGAACAAACCTGTATTTGCAGAGGGTATTGGAACAGATTTTAGCGATATAGATTTATCTCTTAATGGATACTTTATTGTTTTAATTAAACCAGATATTGCTATTTCAACCGCAGAGGCATACTCTGGTGTTACTCCTTGCATTCCAAATTATAGTTTAAAGGATGTTATAAAGCAACCTATTTGCGAATGGAGAGGTGTTGTTAAGAATGATTTTGAAAAATCACTCTTCCCTAAATATCCTCGTCTCAAAGAGATTAAAGAGAGTCTTTATGAGGTTGGAGCTGAATATGCTTCTATGTCGGGGTCAGGATCCTCAATTTTTGGAATCTTTAAAAATGAACCTAATATAGATGGGTTAAAAACAATCTTAATGGAGAATGATTTTATTTTTATTGAACAACTTAAATAAATTTTCATCTATTTTTCAATCATTAAAAAACAGACAAAACTCAATATTAAGCAATGATTCCAACCCTTTATATATAAACCTAAATTGGTTAATAATCTAATAATCAAGAATTATTATTTTACTGATTTTTAGAAATTTCTTTTGTTTAAATGTGTTTATTATTTTTTTATGTATTAATTTTGTACCCTGAAAGAAGAAAAGATTGGCTTAGTTCAAAAAAATTATGAAAAAATTATTATTATTCATTTCAATATTGCTTTTTACAGCAAACGTAGTAGCACAGGATTGGCCTACAAGTTCTGCTACTCGCCCTTCTTTTGGAGGATTTGCTTCTTCAATTAATGAAGATGAAGACGATAACATAACAACAGAGACATCATCATTTGCGGGTGATTATATTACAACTCCTATTACAAAAGGTTTAGGAGATCAAGAAAATCCTGGAAACCCTAACGAAGTTCCCATAATTGAGAGTATTTTAGGAATACTTGGTTTAGGTGGTGCATACGCATGGAGATTGTTATCAAAGGGCAGAAGAAAAGAGGATTAATTTAATTTACAAATATAGAACAAAAAAGAGGTTAGCATACTAATCTCTTTTTTTTGTTTATACGTTGAGAGTTAATAATCTAATCCTTAAAATTGACTTGGGGTAATTTTACTCTCTCAGATTATTACTTTTATTCTCTACTATTTCTGTTTCATTCTCTCATTTTTATCTCTATATTCACCTACACTGCTAAGTAAAAAGAGTAGATATATTTATTATTTCAGTCTATTTAAACAGGCTAAACTTTTTCTCGCCTTTAAGTTTATACTTTTTTAATGTCTTTATTTGCAATACCCTATGGGTATTGAATAAATTTTTCATTTAATTACTCTTATTAAAATTGCACATAGTGATTATTTTTGTGTATCTTTGCAGAGGTTTTTAAAATTCACTATTTTTATAATATGTATAAATATGTTCTTTCAAAGAAAAGAGTTATATTTGCATATTGTTGTTATAAAAAACGAACTTTATTAGTATAAACTAAAATAGAAAACAAAATGGCATTAAAGATTGTCGTACTTGCAAAACAAGTACCCGATACCAGAAATGTGGGTAAGGATGCTATGAAAGAGGACGGTACTGTTAACCGTGCCGCTCTTCCTGCTATCTTCAACCCCGAAGATTTGAATGCTCTGGAACAAGCATTACAACTCAAAGAGAAAAATCCCGGAACAACAATCACGTTGCTAACTATGGGACCTCCTCGCGCAGCTGATATTATTCGTGAAGGACTTTATCGCGGTGCAGATGGTGGTGTTCTTTTAACTGACAGAGCCTTTGCCGGAGCTGATACTTTGGCTACTTCATACGCTCTTTCTTGTGCAGTTAAAAAGATAGGTGATGCTGACATTATTATCTCTGGTCGTCAGGCTATTGACGGAGATACTGCTCAAGTTGGTCCTCAAGTGGCTGAGAAACTTGGTATCTCTCAAGTTACTTATGCAGAGAAGATTGTATCAGTTGAAAATAACGAAATTGTTATTGTTCGCCGTCTTGAGCATGGTACTGAAACTGTTAAAGCAAAACTTCCGCTTTTAGTTACTGTTAATGGTTCGGCAGATGAGTGTCGCCCAAGAAACACAAAAATGGTGCAACGTAATAAATATGCTAAAACTCCTTCAGAGAAGGCTTCATTGGCAGAGACATCTCTTTACGAGCAAAGACCATATCTAAATCTCGGAGAGTGGAGCGCTGCTGACGTTGATGCAGATCTTACTCAAACTGGTCTTGCTGGTTCGCCTACTAAGGTTAAACAAGTTGAAAACGTTGTTTTCCAAGCTAAAGAGAGCAAACGCTTATCTACTGCTGACGAAGAGATTGATGAATTAATGAAAGAATTGATTGCTAACCATACCATCGGCTAATTATGAATAATTTAATTGTATATTGCGAAATTGATAACGGCATTATAGCCGATGTTAGTTTGGAGTTATTGACCAAAGGTCGTACTCTTGCAAATAAGTTGGGTTGCCAACTTGAGGCTCTTGTTATTGGTTCGGAGCTTGCAGGTGTTGAAAAACAAATTTTCCCTTATGGTGCTGACAGAATTTATATGGCAGATGACAAACGTCTTGCTCCATATACTTCTCTTCCTCACGCCGCTATTCTTACTGGTTTATTCAAAGAGATCAAACCTCAAATCTGTTTAATGGGTGCTACTTGCGTAGGTCGTGACTTAGGTCCTCGCGTTTCTTCGGCTCTTCACAGCGGTCTGACTGCTGATTGTACTTCGTTGGAGATTGGACCTCACACTGACAATAAGAGTGGTAAAACTTACGAAAATCTTCTTTATCAAATACGTCCTGCTTTTGGCGGTAACATTGTTGCTACTATTGTTAACCCTGACTGCCGTCCTCAAATGGCAACAGTTAGAGAGGGCGTTATGAAACGTGAGATTTATAACGAAAACCATACCGGCGAGATTGTTAACTTAGATGTTAACAAGTATGTTAAAGATGAGGATTTTGTGGTTGAGATTATTGATCGTCAGATTGCTAAATCTAAAGTTAACATTAAAGGCGCTCCTGTTGTTGTTGCTGGTGGTTATGGTGTTGGCTCGAAAGAGAACTTTAAACTCCTTTACGATTTGGCTGCTGTTTTGGGTGGAGAGGTTGGTGCTTCTCGCGCAGCGGTTGATGCCGGTTATACAGAACATGAACGTCAAATTGGTCAAACTGGTGTAACTGTACGTCCTAAATTGTATATTGCTTGTGGTATTTCAGGACAAATACAACATATTGCTGGTATGCAAGATAGTTCTATTATTATTTCGGTTAACACCGATCCTGAGGCTCCAATTAATGCTATTGCTGATTATGTTATCACCGGTAGCGTTGAAGAGGTTCTTCCTAAATTAATTAAATATTACAAGAAAAATAGCAAATAACGATATGTCAAATTTCTATTCTGATAATGCGGACTTAAAACATCATCTTAATCACCCGATGATGCGTCGCCTTGTTGAGTTACACGAGCGTAACTTTACTGAGGCTGAAAAATATGACTATGCTCCTCTTGATTTTGAGGATGCTATGGATAGTTACGAAAAAGTTCTTGAAATTGCAGGAGAGATTAGTGGCGAAATTGTTGCCCCTAATGCCGAGAGCGTTGACCAAGAGGGTCCTCATGTAATTGACGGACATGTTAAATATGCTTCAGCAACAGAGAAAAACCTTGACGCTCTTGTTAAAGCAGGTCTTATGGGTATATCTCTTCCTCGCCAATATGATGGTTTGAACTTTTCTCTTGTTCCTTATATAATGGCTGCTGATATGGTTAGCCGTGCTGATGCAAGTTTTGTTAATATATGGGGATTACAAGATTGTGCCGAGACTATTAACGAGTTTGCAAGTGAGGAGCAAAAGATGCGTTACTTACCAAGAGTTTGTGCCGGTGAGACTATGGCTATGGACTTGACTGAGCCTGATGCTGGTTCGGACCTTCAAGCAGTTATGCTTAAAGCAACTTATTGCGAAGAGGATGGCACTTGGAGATTAAACGGTGTTAAACGCTTTATTACTAATGGTGACGGACACATTGCTCTTGTTTTGGCTCGCTCTGAGGAGGGTTCAAAAGATGGTAGAGGTTTGTCAATGTTTATATATGACCGCAACGATGGCGGCGTTGTTGTTCGCCGTATTGAGAACAAAATGGGTATTAAAGGATCTCCTACTTGTGAGTTGGTTTTCAAAAATGCTAAAGCAGAACTTTGCGGTGAACGCCGTCTTGGTTTGATTAAATATGTAATGGCTCTTATGAATGGTGCTCGTTTGGGTATTGCTGCTCAATCGGTTGGTATCTCTGAGGCTGCTTACCGCGAGGCTCTTCAATATGCTAAAGAGCGTTTCCAATTTGGTAAAGCTATCATAAATTTCCCTGCTGTTAGCGAAATTATTGCTACAATGAAAGCTAAACTTGATGCTTCTCGCTCATTGCTATACGAAACTACTCGCTATGTTGACCTATACAAAACTCTTGAGGCTATTGCTAAAGAGCGTTCTTTAGAGAAAGAGGAGCGTATGGAGATGAAACAGGCTCAACGTAAGGCTGATGCTCTTACTCCGCTTGTTAAGGGTATGAGTAGTGAATATTGTAACCAAAATGCTTACGACTGCGTTCAAGTTCATGGTGGCTCGGGATTTATGAAAGATTATCCTTGTGAGCGTATATATCGCGATGCTCGTATTACTTCAATTTACGAGGGTACTACTCAACTTCAAGTTGTGGCTGCTATTCGCCACGTTGGTAGCGGTACTTACTTGAATATTATTAAAGAGTACGAGGCTATTGAGGTTCCTGCTGAATTGGCAGAGATGAAGGCTAAATTGATGGCAATGACTGCTCTTTATGAGAAGAGCGTTGCTACTGTTACTGCTGATAAGGATGCTCAATATATTGACTTCCACGCTCGCCGTTTGGTTGAGATTGCCGGTCATATTATTATGGGTTATCTTTTGTTACAAGACTCTATGCGTAACGAATCATTTAAACGCTCTACTGAGAACTATATTCGCTACGGAGAGGCAGAGACTAACAAAAATGCTTCGTTCATTGAGAACTTCAAACCTGAAAGTATTGAAAACTATCTAAACAACTAACAGATTGTTTTTGATAAATATTACCAATAAGAGGTTGCTTTTATAAAAGCAACCTCTTATTATTTAAATAGATTTAAGTTTACTTACTCCAAAGATTATTTCTTTATCCCATTTTTCCTGTCAGATAGGCTTTTGTGCGTTCATCTATTGGATTGGTAAACAGTGTTTCTGTGTCTCCGTATTCTACCAACTCTCCCAAGTACATAAACATTGATTTTGATGATATACGCATTGCCTGCCCCATATTGTGTGTCACTATTAAGATTGTGACCTCTTTTTGAAGTTCTTGCATCAACTCTTCAATATGTGCAGTAGCAATTGGATCAAGTGCCGAAGTTGGCTCATCCATAAGTAACACATCGGGTTTCATTGCCAATGCTCGGGCGATACACAATCTTTGTTGCTGACCTCCTGAAAGAAATGTGCCTTTCTTATTTAATACATCTTTTACTTCATCCCATAGTGCAACGTTCTTTAAGCATCGTTCAACTGTGGCATCTTTCTCGGCTTTTGAGAGTCTTATTCCATTGAGCGAATAACCTGAAAGTACATTGTTGTAGATACTCATTGTAGGAAATGGTGCAGGACGTTGAAAAACCATTCCTACCCTACGACGCACATCGATAGGTTCCATTGATAGTATATTCTCTCCATTCAATAAGATTTCTCCATCGACACGAATGTTAGGATAAAGGTTGTGCATAAGATTTACCGCACGCAAGAGTGTGGATTTTCCACATCCAGATGGGCCCATAATGGCTGTTATTGTATTTGGTTCAATGACTGCTGATACATATTTTACCGCCATTGTCTGCTTTGTGTATGATACACATGTCTTCTTAAACTCAAGTATAGGTTTTACTGATTCCATTTTTTTGCAAAATATTTAGCTGTAAGATTTAACGTTAGAACAAATAATAATAAGAATAGTGATGCTCCCCAGATCAATTCTTGGAGATTGGGATCATTGAAAAACTCCCATATAAGTAATGGTACTGCTGATATTGGTTTGTCTATTGCATAGCGAACGAAAGAACATCCAAGTGCGGTAAACATAAGTGGGGCTGTTTCTCCTATTACACGCGAAATAGCCAACAAAACGCCTGTAAATATTCCTCCAAACGCAGCTGGAAGTTGTACTTTCAACATTACTCTTGCCCGATTACCACCAAGTGCCAGTCCTGCCTCTTTTAACGATACGGGTAATATCTTTAGGGTTTCTTCGGTTGAACGAATAATAAGTGGCAACATCATAATTATAAGTGCTACACTTCCTGCTATTGCAGAGTAACCTTTCATTGGGACAACTACCCATATATAGACTACTATACCAATAATTACAGATGGAGTTCCTTGTAGCAAATCGGTAAGATAACTTACAAACTTAGCAAATCGGCTCTTGCTATTCTCTGCTAAAAATGCTCCGCACAGAATACCCAATGGTACCGCAACTATAACTGCCATAATGAGCATAATCATTGTTCCTACAATACCATTGGCAATACCACCTGGTATGGGCTCGCCATTCTCGATAGCTTTCATTACCCTATATGCTGTTGGCGTTGGTTCTGTAAAGAAAGTCCATGAGAGTTGATCGTAGCCTCGTAGAAACACCTCTCCTAATATAGCAAATAAAGGAACGGCTGTGAGAGCTGCTAATAAACATATTACCAACAACATTGCCTTATCCTTTGCCAAACGATTTTGATTTTTTTGTTTATCCATAGTTATGCTATTCTTGCTCGTTTAATCATTATTTTACCTACCAGATTAATAAATGCCGTAATCAAAAACAGTATTAAACCTATGGCTATTAGTGATGATAGTTTCAAGTCATCTGCTTCTCCAAATTGATTGGCAATAATTGATGCCATAGAGTTTCCTGTTGAGGTAATTGATTCGGGAATATTATTGGTATTTCCTATAAGCATTGTTACCGTCATTGTCTCTCCTAACGCTCTACCAATAGCCAAAATATATGATGAAAATATTCCTGAACCTGCAACTGGAAAGACAACCTTTCTAATAACTTCGGCTCGTGTTGCTCCAAGGCTGTAAGCTCCTTCCTTCAAGTCGTTAGGTACCATCTTGATAAATTCGGCACTTAGTGAGGCTGCGTATGGTACTATCATAATTGCCAATACCAACGAAGCTGTTAGAATACCTGAACCTTGTGGCGATATATTGAGTGCCATAATAATAGGTCGTAAAGTATAGAAGCCCCATAAGCCATAAATAATAGATGGAATACCTGCCAACAAATCTGTTACGGTACTAAGTATGGCTGCAATACGTGTTCCTTTGAAATACTCACCAACGAACAGTGCTACCGGCAGTGAAAAAGGGATACAAAAAATAAGTGCCAATAGGGTTGTCATTAGTGTTCCTGTAATGAATGGCAACGCACCATACTGCTCTGCCCCCTCAGTATAACTCCACTCTGAAGAGGTCAGAAACTTAAAGAATCCGAAATGTTCAAACGCCTGATATGCGTCTGTGACGAGGGCGTAAATTACACCCCCGCACACAATTGGTATTATAAGTGCTGTTGCAAATAATATAACTTTATATATTTTATCGTTCATAGTATTTTGTTATTACCATATTGCCTCACCATTAAAGGTTATACTCTTTAAATTGGTCATACTTAATTCCTTTGCTTTTACTGGTAACGGAGCATAATGTACCTCAGAGGTTATACTTTGTGCTTCATCTAAAAGGATATATTTTAACAGGTCGAGCGTTGCCTCTGCTTGTTCCTTTGTACGATCTGAATAGTTTTGTTCTTTATAGATTACTATCCATGTAAATGTTGATATTGGATATGCTCCAACTGCATCAGAATTGGTAATTGAACAACGTGTATCATTTGGTATCTCGCCCGATGCCGCTGCCGAAATTGTAGTTGGTGAAGGTAGTACAAATTCGCCTCTTGCGTTTTCAATGTGTGCATATGGAATCTTCTGTGCAAAAGCATATTCTGACCCTACATATCCAATAGTATTTTTTGTCTGTTTAATGACTCCTGCTACTCCTGGATTACCCTTTGCCGCCTGTCCAGATGGGAAGTTTACAGACTTGCCTGTTCCATAGTTGCTTGACCACTTTGGACTAACTTTTGAGAGATAATCGGTAAATACGAATGTTGTTCCTGAACCATCTGAACGAAATACTGGAATTATAGATTCATTGGGAAGTTTTGCATCTGGGTTAAGAGCAACTATACGTTCGTCGTTCCACATTTTTATATCTCCAGCAAAGATGTCGGCTATAATCTCGCCCGATAGTTTTAGGTCTTCTACACCCTCAAGATTGTATGCTAATACTACTGCTCCCATACAAGTTGGTATATGAACAACTGGAGCCATTTCTGCCATCTCATTATCTGAAAGGAACGCATCACTTCCTGCAAAATCTACAATCTTATCTCGTAAATTTCGGACTCCTCCTCCTGAACCAATACCTCCGTACGCCACTTGATCGCCACTTACTTGAGCAAAGTTCTCAAACACTACGTTATAGAAAGGGAGTGGGAATGTTGCTCCTGCTCCTGATAATTCCTGTGCCTCACGAGCACCACTTTTTGTACTACTGCCACATGCTGTAAATGCTAAAACTATGGCTAATGTTAATAGATTTTTTAAAGTCTTCTTCATAATAATTTATTTTTGATTTACTTATATTTTTATAATCCGAAATAGCAACTTATATAACCCATATACTTATTTTCTCCTTGTGTTTTGGGTATATCCATTCTGAAGTTTGGTGCAATTTTCACGTATTTACAGGGAACTATTTCAAATCCAGCCATTATCATAGATTTATCTTCTGCGGTGTTCCAGCGGTTATTTGATATCAAGAAATCATATCTAGCATATACATTTATAAGTTTGTGTACTTTTGCAGTTCCATATACTGAACATCCTAACTTATTTGCGCTCTTTTTGTTTCCTGAATTTTGAATCATATTGAACTCTCCTGCAAGAGAGAATTTGTCATTTTTGTAACCTACAAATGCTGCATAATTTGCTATATCGCTTTTTCCTGATTCTGATGCGTCGTTAAAGCCTCCGTATAATCTAATCTTTAAATTTTCAATGGGTGTAAATGTTAAACCAAGTCCATATAGTAGTCCTTTATTTGTTTGGAATTTTTTATAGCCTTCTCCATTTACTATTATAGCATCTGCTGTGAAATAATTTGTGAATTTATATGATGCTGATATTCCTAAATCGGCACTACTTCCAAATTTATACTCATCCTGGTACGATTTCATTATATAGCGATAGCCCCAAAACTTCTCTTGCATATTGAACTGGGTGGTTGAAATCATACCTCCGTTGATTGTAAAATTTCCTTTAGTCCAACTGATTTGTGCATTTTTTATATACGCTACATAGTTATAATCATCTATCGCAGATGGTTTTCCAAAGTCAACTACTCCTTTAATTTTTATTCCATTGTTAAAAGAGTATTCATAACCTAAATAGGTTCTGTCAAGTGCAAAACCTAATTTGGTATCGCCTCCTTTTGATTGTAGATTAAAGTTTGCAAACGCTTGTAAAATTACCTTTCCTTCGCCTTTTTTCTCTTTGCCTTTTTTTGATACCGAAGATAACGTATCAGCATTTTGTTCTACTAAATGATTTGTATCTCTCTCTGACTGTTGTTGTGCTCTCATTGGAGTACATAGAATGGCAAGTATTGCCATCATCAACAAATTTCCTTTTAATTTCATTACCGTAATTTTTAAATTGACACTGCAAAGGTATCTTGGGAATGTTTCAGAAATGTTTCAAAATAATTAGGGTTTGATTAAATCGTAAATTCAATAAATTGTTACATTTTTATTAAATCTGATTATCGGGTGCAGTAGATTAAATAAATCTCTATAATTTTGTGAAATAATTTTATTAATAAAGATTATGGCTACAAATCGTATATTGATAGTTGATGACGAAGAGACTCTATGCGAAGTTCTGAAGTTAAATCTTGAAAATGAGGGTTATGAGGTGGATATTGCTTATAGCGCAGAACAGGCTTTAACTTTAAATTTACAATCGTATTCTCTTATTCTTCTTGATATTATGATGGGGGAAATCAGCGGTATAAAAATGGCTAAAATGTTAAAAGCCGATTTAAATACTTCTGAGATTCCTATAATTTTTTGCACAGCACGAGATAGTGAAGATGATATGATTATGGGGTTAAATCTTGGTGCAGATGATTATATTGTGAAGCCTTATACTATTAGAAATGTTATTGCCCGTGTAAAGAGTGTTTTACGTAGAACATCTTCTAGTAAAAATACCGGTAATAACTTTATTGAAAAAAATAACATACTACAAGTTGAAGGATTAACTCTTGATTTGGGTTTTAAACGTTGCTTAGTAAATGGTACTGAGGTTAAACTTGCAAAAAAAGAGTTTGAATTATTGGCTTATTTAATACGCCACAGAGGTGAAATTTGCTCTCGAGAGCAGATCTTAAGTAGAGTTTGGAGTGATGAGGTGATAGTGCTTGACCGCACTATTGATGTGAACATTACTCGACTACGCTCAAAAATTGGTGAATATGGTTCTTATATAGTTACTCGTTCTGGTTTTGGTTATGGCTTCCGCGACTAAATTATCTTTTCATAAACAACTCTTTTTGCAACTCATTATTTTTTCATGGGTTATGGTGGTATGCTTTATTGGCTATCAATATATAAGAGAAAAGGAGTATAAGTCAGAGTTCCTGAATGCTCAACTGCAACAATTCAACAGACATCTTTTAGTTGCTATTGAAGATGGCGAAGATTACAATGAATATATAAATAGTCACGAAAAACCTTTTAACGATCTTAGAATAACTCTTATAACCAAGTCTGGTGCAGTAATATACGACAATACAATTTCTACCGACTCTCTTGATAATCATATTAACAGGCCTGAGATTTCTGATGCTTTACATAAAGGCTCAGGCTACCATATAGGACGACAATCAACAAGTGATGGTAGAGAATATTTCTACTCTGCCACATACGGCGAAAGAGTTATCGTTCGTACGGCTATACCCTATTCTAACACTCTACAGGACTTATTGGCTACAGATTGGTCGTTTTTGGTTGTTATGATTTCTATTGCATTATTAATGAGCGTGATAGCATATTTCTCTACTCGCAAACTCGGTAAAGATATTGAACGAGTGAATAGGTATGAGGCAGAACAAGAGAGTATTCGCATTAAACGACAACTCACAAACAATATCAATCACGAATTGAAAACGCCTGTGGCTTCGATACAGGTTTGCCTTGAAACCTTACTCTCGGGAATTAGTTTAAGTGATGAAAAAAGACAGGAGTTAATAGGTAGATGCTATTCCAATAATGTGCGTCTTCGCAGACTCCTTGATGATGTCTCTCTTATTACACGAATGGAGGACGGAAGTGCCTTGATAAATAAAGAGCCTGTTATTATAAACGATATAATAAATGAAATTGGGAATGAATTGGATATTCTTCCCGATGAAGAAGGAATAACTCTTCATTCAAATTTCAGTAGCGAGGTTCGCATTAATGGAAATCTTTCTCTTATTGGCTCTATTTTCCGTAACTTAACCGAAAATGCTATTGCTTATTCGGAAGGTAAAAATATCTATATATCATTGATTGAGAACAATGATAAAATGTGCCATATTAGATTTGAGGATGATGGCAAGGGTGTTAACAGGGAACAACTACCTAGATTGTTTGAAAGATTTTATCGTGTTGATAAAGGACGTTCACGACAAAAGGGTGGCACTGGTCTGGGACTTGCGATAGTTAAACACGCTGTTCAATTTCATGGAGGAAGAATTAGTGTTTGCAATAGACCTGATGGAGGATTGAGATTTGATTTTACCTTATGCAAACAAAGTAACGTGTAATATCTCGCTCATACATTATTTGCAATAAACTGCAAAATACTTCCGCTTGATGTAAAATATTAATGCTTACTTTGTATTTTGCTCGCTTAATCGTATTTTTGCAATAGAAACTGCTGCGAAAATACTACCGCTCACTGTAAAATATTAAAGCATGCTTTATATTTTGCTCGCTTAATCGTATATTTGTAAAGTGATTAAATATTATCAAATAATTACAAAAAATTATGATTGAATATCTTAAAGGTAAGATTACAGAAATTACTCCTGCTAATGCTGTTATTGAATGCTATGGCGTGGGATATGATGTTAATATTTCGCTTACTTCATACTCCCTTCTAAAAGAGGGTGAAGAGTGTAAACTATATATTTATGAGGCTATTAGAGAGGATGCTCATCTGCTATATGGTTTTGTAAAAAAACAAGAGAGAGAGTTGTTTATTTTACTAATCTCTGTATCGGGTGTTGGTCCTAATACTGCCCGTATAATTTTATCGTCTTTTACCCCCTCTGAATTGGAAAATGTAATTGCCTCTGGTAATGTTGGTTTGCTCAAAAATGTAAAAGGTATTGGCACAAAAACTGCAGAAAGAATAATTGTTGACCTTAAAGATAAAATAAAAGTGGGTGATTCTACGTTTATTATAGGTACGCGTGAAGAACAAGAGGTTCAAGAGGAGACTATTGCTGCTTTGGTTATGTTGGGATACCCTCAACCTGCCGCAAAAAAAGTGGTGCAAAAAATCTCAAAAGAGAACCCTGCCTACAAAGTGGAAGAACTTATCAAGGCGGCTCTAAAAGCCTTATAAACAATCCGTTCCACTTTTGTAGTAATTAACAAAAGAGGTGCGGTTTTAATGAAAAAGATTCGATTACTGATTATATTCACAATATTGGCAATAAGCGGAATAGGATGCTATTCTGCTTTTGCTGCATATAATCGAGTTAACGAACTTCAAGAGGTTATTTCGACCGATACTATCTCGGTTAATCCCTCCCCTCAGCCTCAAAAACATGAAAAACCAAGATTTTCTGTTAAAAAAACTACTATTGAGGAGTACAAAGATTTAGAGACTGTTGCTCCTGCCGACTTAAAGACTCCTGATAATGTTAAATCAGAGATTGAGTATGACCCCATAACTGGGTGTTATATTATGAAAACTCGTGTTGCGGATATGGAGATCTCTACTCCTATGATGCTTACTGCTAAAGAGTATGGCGACTACTCTTTAAGAAAATCAATGCAGGCATACTACCACGAGAAGAATAACGAGAATATTAAGGGTGGCAAGAAGAAATTTGATATCTTTGATATGCAGTTTAACCTTGGTCCTTTAGATAAAGTGTTTGGCCCCGGTGGTGTGAGAATTACTACTCAAGGATCGGCTGAACTGAAGATGGCTATCAAAACTAACAAAACTGACAACCCTGCTCTATCAATGGAGGCAAGGAGAAAGACTTACTTTGATTTTGATGAGAAGATTCAGGCTAACATTAAGGCCTCGGTTGGTAATAAGTTGAACTTCTCAATGAACTACAATACAGATGCTACTTTTAGTTTTGACTCTCAAAAACTTAACCTAAAATACGAGGGTGAAGAGGATCAAATAATTAAGAGTATTGAAGCGGGTAATGTAAGCATGACTACAAACTCTTCTCTTATTCAAGGAGGAACTTCGTTGTTTGGTATTAAAACTCAACTTCAATTTGGTAAACTTACTTTAACTGCTTTGGCTTCACAACAAGAGGCTGAATCAAAACAGGTTAATTCAAAGAATGGCGCTCAACTTACCGAGTTTACAATGGGTGTTGATAAGTATGATGAGAACAGACACTTCTTTCTTGCTCACAACTTCCGCGACAACTACGAGACAAGTGTTGCTAAACTTCCTTTTATCTCTTCGGGTGTTACTATCAACCGCATAGAGGTGTGGGTTACCAACAAAAAAAGCAGTTATGGTAATACTCGCAACCTTATTGCTTTTGCTGATTTGGGAGAGGAGAAACAAGAGCATATCTCAAACTCTCACTGGCAAGCAACTGGTTATGCTAACCCTGCTAATGATGCTAATACTCTTTACAAAGAGATTGTAAATTCATATCCTGATGCTCGTAATATTTCTCTTGTTGGACAAGTTCTTGCTCCGCTTGAGAGTTATGGTATTAGCGGTGGTAAGGATTATGTTAAGATTGAGAGTGCAAGACGTCTTGAAGCAAGTGAATACTCAATTAACACTCAATTGGGATATATCTCGCTTAATCAACGCATAAATGCTGATGAGGTTATTGCTGTTGCATACGAATATACTAAAAATGGAGAGGTATTTCAGGTGGGAGAGTTTGCGGCTGACATTAGTGATGCCTCTTCGAGTTTGATTGTTAAGATGCTTAAATCTACTACCGTTATGACCTCGGAACCTATTTGGGATTTGATGATGAAAAACATCTACTCGCTTGAGGCATATCAAATTCAAAAGGATAAGTTTAAATTGCAGATCTATTTCCGTAACGATACTTCGGGAACTCAGGTAACTTATATGAGTTTAGGGGATATTAAGGGTAAACAACTTATTAAAGTTATGAACCTTGACAGGTTAGACTCTAAGGATGAACCTAACCCTGATGGTGTGTTTGACTACGTTGAGGGTTATACTGTTACATCGAATAAGGGAAGGATTATATTCCCAGTTCTTGAGCCTTTTGGTTCGCACTTGAAAAAGATGATTGGTGGTTCTGTTCCTGATGTTGATAAGTATATATATCAGGAACTTTACGACTCTACTCAAACTGTTGCTCGTCAGTTTACCGATAAGAACAAGTTTACTCTTCAAGGAGAATATAAAGCCTCATCGGGTAATACTATTCAGCTTAACTCTATGAATGTTGCAAGAGGATCGGTTAAGGTTACTGCTGGTGGTGTTACTCTTGTTGAGAATGTTGACTATACTGTTGATTATACAATGGGTACTGTTACCATCATTAATCAGGGTTATGCCGATGCTGGTAACATTAAGGTTTCTCTTGAGAGTCAGGAGATGTTTAATATGCAACGGAAGACACTTGTTGGTCTTGACCTTAACTACGACTTTACTAAAAACTTTAGAGTTGGTGCTACTATTATGCACATGGGAGAAAAGGCTTTAACCGAGAAACTTACCGTTGGTAACGAGGTTATAAATAATACTATTTGGGGTGTCAACACTTCATATACTACAGAGTTTCAATGGCTTACTAATCTGTTTAACAAGATTCCTACGGTTAATGCTACTGCACCCTCAAAACTTACTATTAATGCAGAGTTTGCTCAGCTAATTCCTTCTACTAAGCAATCGAAAGCGGTATCTTATATTGATGACTTTGAATACTCTCAATCACAGAACGATATTAGATTACCTTACGCTTGGAACTTGGCTTCAACTCCTTCAATGTTCCCAGAGTCTAAATTATCGAACGATATTGCATACGGTAAAAACAGAGCATTGTTTGCATGGTATTATATTGACAGGTTATTTACTCAAAAGAACTCTAATTTAACTCCTGTTCATATAAAGAATGACCTTGACCAACTCTCGAACCACTACGTTAGAGAGGTGCAATCTTCGGAGGTATTTCCTAATAGGGAGTTGAGTTATGGCGAGTCTTCTTTGCTTCAAGTATTGAACTTATCGTTCTACCCGACAGAGCGTGGTCCTTACTCTTTGGATGCTTCAAATATTAACCCCGATGGTTCACTACAAAATCCTGAGATGCGTTGGGGTGGTATTATGCGTAAGATGGACAACACCGATTTTGAGTCAGCGAATATTGAATATTTGCAATTCTGGATGTTAGATCCATTTATCTACGACAAAAATAATGGTGGTTATCTATACTTTAACTTTGGTGAGATTTCGGAGGATATTCTTAAAGATGGTAAAAAGTCGTTCGAGAATGGTTTGCCAACAGACGGGAACAACGATATGGTTGAAAATACCGTTTGGGGTAAGGTATCACGTCAGCAGTCTGTTACTTACGCTTTTGATAACAATTCTGAGGGAAGAGCGAAACAGGATGTTGGTCTGGATGGTTTATCTTCTGAAGAGGAACGAAATTTTGGCGAATACAAAAACTACGTTGATAGACTTAGACAGGTTCTATCTCAAGAGACTCAACAGAGATATTCATACGACCAATTCTCTCCATTTAATGACCCCGCTGGTGATAATTATCATTTTTACAGAGGTGCTGATTACGATGATGCTGAATACTCAATATTAGAGCGATATAAAAGATATAATGGTACTGAAGCTAACTCTAACTCTCCTGACGATGCAGAGGATTCTGAGTATCAATCTTCAAAGAGTGTTCCCGATGTTGAGGATATTAACCAAGATAATACTCTTGATGAGTATGAGAGATATTACCAATATGGTATAAAAATTACTCCTGAAGATCTTGTTGTTGGCAGGAACTATATTACTGCTGAACAAGAGAGTGCTGTTACTCTTCGTAACGGAGAGAGTACTACTGTTAAATGGTATCAGTTTAAAATTCCTTTGAAAGAGGTTACTGGTGATGGCAGCCACATGCCTCGCGAAACAGTTGGTTCTATTCAAGACTTTAAGACTATACGTTTTGCTCGTATGTTTATGACTGGTTTCAAAAAGGAGATTCACCTTCGCCTTGCTTCATTGGAACTTGTAAGAGGTGATTGGCGTAGTTATAACTTGAGACTCCATAATGATGATAAGAGTGGTGGTACTACCCTACCCGCTGAAGGAGATTTGGATGTTTCGGTTGTTAATATTGAGGAGAATGCTGGTCAAAAACCTGTAAACTATGTTCTTCCTCCGGGTGTTACTCGTATTATCTCGCCTGACCAATCGCAAATTACTCAACTTAATGAGCAATCTATTTCGTTGAAGGTTACTAACCTCCCTTCAAAGAATGCTCGCGCCATATATAAGACTTCGGGCTTGGATGTGAGAAACTATGAGAGATTACAAATGTTTGTTCACGCTGAAAAACTTATTGATGATAAAACAAGTTTGAAGGATGGTGAGATTTCGGTGTTTATAAGGGTTGGCTCGGATATCCGTTCAAACTATTATGAATATGAAGTACCTCTTAAACTTACACCAGAAGGTAACTACAACACATACAATACTAACGACCAAGAGGCGGTTTGGCCTGAGAGTAATATGATTGACTTCCCATTGGCATTACTTACTGAGGCTAAAAAACAACGTAACAGTGCTAAATCGAGAGGCGAAGCAGGTGTTTCGTTTGGTAATCCTTACTCAATATATGACCCTGAGAAGAAGACTAACCGCGTTACTGTGGTTGGTAATCCATCTATATCTAATATGGAGTCGGTGGTTATTGGTATTAGAAACAACTCGGCTACTACAAAAGATATTATTGTATGGGTTAACGAGTTACGTCTCTCTGGTTTTAAACAAGATGGCGGTTGGGGATTCAAAGCAGATGCTAATCTTAATATCTCGGACCTTGCCACTATTGCTGGTGGTACTCATATTGAGACTGCTGGTTTTGGTGGTGTTGACCAAACTCTTAATGAACGAAGATTAGAAGATTACTATCAATATAACTTCTCGTTTGTTATTGATGCCGGTAGATTCCTCCCTGAAAAGGTCAAACTTAAAGCTCCTCTATATTACTCATACTTTGAGGAGAGAAATATGCCTAAATATAATCCTTTGGATGAAGATGTTTTGATGAGTGATGCTTTGGAGGCTTGTGCTACTGAAACAGAGAGGGACTCAATTAAAAATATTGTTTTAGATAGGTCTCGCTCTCGTAACTTTAGTCTTACTGGTTTTAAATTTGATATTCAAAGTAAGAATCCAATGCCTTGGGACCCTGCAAACTTAACTATGAGTTACTCTTGTAATAAACAAGATAATCAATCTATTACAAGCACATTCGAAAATTCAAGAGACCGTAGGTTTAATCTAAATTACGCATATACTCCTTTTGTTAAGCCTTGGAAACCCTTTGAGAAGTTGAAAGGTAAATCAAAACATCTTGATACTTTCAAAGAGATGGCTATTAATTATGTTCCAAACTCAATTACTTTCGCAACAAATATTTCGCGTATGTACAATGAGCAACAGGAGCGTAATATAGAGAATGACGTTACTGCTCAAATTCCTGTATCGGTTAATAAGAACTTCTACTGGGATAGACAATTCTCTATTCAATGGAACATACTTCGTTGTACTAATCTTTCGTTCTCATCAATGACTAATGCTCATATTGATGAGCCTTCGGGTGTCGTTAATAAAGCTCTATTCCCCGATGAGTTTAAGGCGTGGAAAGATACTGTTACCGAAAGTATTCTAAAACTTGGTACTCCTTGGAAATATAATCAATCGTTTAACGCATCGATAACTCTTCCTCTTTCAAAGAGCCCTATATTGGATTGGATTAACTTACAAGGTTCTTACGCCGCCACATATACTTGGGATAGAGGTGCTTTTATTGACGAAAATACTGTTATTGGTAATACAATCAGCAATAATGCTCAACTTGGTGTCACCGGTAAATTTAACTTTGAAACTCTTTATAATAAATCGAAATATTTGAAAGAGGTTAACCGTAAATTCTCAAGTTCTTCAAAAGGCTCAAGAAGTAGTTCTAAGAAGAAGAGTAGTTCAAAATCATCGGCTGCCGCTAAGAAGAGTGCAAACAAAAATAGTTTTGAACAGAAGATTACTCTATCGAAAGATAGTGGTATTGTTGTACAACACAACTTAGATACCAAGAAGTTACGTATTGTAGGACGTACTAACGAGGGTAAACTTTATACCTTAAAATACAAAACTATTAACAAAAACAGCATACGCATTAATAACTTAGACTCTATTAATATTACTGTTAAGATTAGCAGAACTGTTCCTGCTACCAACAAAGAGGATAGTAAGTTGTACAAGACCGGTGAGTACCTTGCTCGTTTTGCTATGATGTTGCGTAATGTTAATGTACAGTATAAGCAGACAAGTTCTATGACACTACCTTCGTTTACTCCTGGTGTGTCGGATATATTGGGACAAAATACTGCTACTAGTTCGTTGTCTCCAGGTCTTGATTTTGCCTTTGGTATGCCTGGTGAGGGTTATATTGATAAGGCTATTGATAAGGGGTGGTTGATTACAAATAATTCTTCGTTGGTATCTCCTGCCATTGCAATGATTTCGAAAGATTTGATGGTTGATGCTACTGTTGAGCCTATTAAAGGATTAAAAATTACTCTTACTGCAACTTACTCAAAGAGCAACAATAACCAAATTCAGTTTATGTTTGACGGAAGACCTACATCTCGCGGTGGTAACTTCTCAATGACTACTGTTGGTATGCAAGGTATATTCAAAAGCATGAATGCTGATAAGGGTTATCAATCGGATAATTTTGATAATTTCCTTGCTTATAGAGATATTGTTGCGGGTAGAATTGAGAACGCTTATAAAGGTGTTAAATATCCTTCGGCTAAGTTTATTAACGATAAGATGCTTAACGGTAAACCTTATGATACTAAGAATGGTGGTGTAAAGAAGACATCTTCGGATGTTATGATTCCTGCATTTATTGCGGCATATACCGGAAGAGATGCTTCATCTATTGAACTTACTGCATTCCCAAGTATGAAGCGTATCCTTCCTAACTGGCGTATTACATACGATGGTTTGAGTAAACTCAAAAAGATGAAAGAACACTTTAAGAGTTTTACTTTCTCTCACGCTTATAGCTGCGTTTATAGTGTGGGCTCATTTACCTCGTTCTTAAACTGGGCTGATGCTGGAGATGGTTATGGTTTTGTTAAAGATGAGCAGACTGGTGCTCCTCTTCCCTCTTCGCCATACGATATTGGCTCGGTTGTTTTAACTGAAAGTTTCAATCCTCTGTTGGGTATTGATATGACTTTGAGAAATAGTGTTTCTGTAAGATCTTCTTATAAAGATAGCAGAACTGTTACTCTTAATCCTTCATCGGGACAGATTGTTGAGTCTTCATCAAGAGAACTTTCTATTGGTGCTGGCTATACTTTCGTAAACTTTAAGTTTGGTAAGGGTGGGTCTCGTAATGCTGGTGGTTTCAGTAGCGATCT
Organism: Bacteroidales bacterium; assembly: GCA_017521245.1. Taxonomy (NCBI): domain Bacteria; kingdom Pseudomonadati; phylum Bacteroidota; class Bacteroidia; order Bacteroidales; species Bacteroidales bacterium. The sequence continues at coordinate 187,958 of JAFXDI010000001.1, read as the reverse complement.
TAAACTTCAAGCAGATATTTCGTACAGAACTTCTACTGCGTTAATTCGTAAGATTGAGGAGTACTTAACTCAAGCAACATCGGGCGCTAAAACGTTCTCTATTAAGATTTCAGCGAATTATGCAGTTAGTCGTATGCTTACTCTTAAAGCATTCTATGATCATCAAATAAATACTCCGCTTATATCTTCTACTGCATACCCTACAACTGATATTAGTTATGGTATTGCTGTTCAATTGAACTTATCAAGAAGGGAGTAATATTCAGTTATTAAATGAGAAACATTCGCTTGTTGTATTGATATTCTACTTTTCATCTGGCCAAGGACAAAGTTCTCCAGTATTCTTGAATGAGGGACGTTGTGCATTGTATTTTTGGAGCTCTTTTGACAGATATTTGCTTAATATCTTTGTTTTTAAAGGATGAGTTTTGACCAAATTTTTAGTTTCTCCTATATCGGTATGTATATTATATAACTCTTTTCTGCCATCCTCATACCAATATATAAGTTTGTAGTCTCCTCTTCGGATTGTACAAGTGGGGCCAACTCCTGCTTCTCTATTATTGCCCGAAATCCAATTGTTGGGCATATTCCATATAAGGGAGCGTTTTTTGTTTTTTATTCTCTTATCTTTTAACAATGGTATAAAACTTATACCATCTATATTTTGTATGGTATTATAATCCTCTATATTTGCCATCTCTAATATAGAGGGGAAGAAATCTTCTATTATTACGCTCTCTTCAATGGTGGTGTTGGGTTTGGTTACTCCATTCCAATAGAGAATCATTGGCTCTCTTATTCCTCCCTCATATGCCGACCCCTTACCTGATCGTAATGGTTGATTATGGGTGTGTAATGGAGGTGTTCTACCTTGTAGAGAATATCCTCCATTATCAGACATAAACAATATTATTGTATTTTCTATCTCTCCTTTCTCTGTAAGATAGTTCATTATATCCCCTAAACTTTTATCTACTCCTTCGACCATTGTTGCATACGCTGCTTCGGAGTAGGTTAATCCTTGTTGCAGATATTTATCTAAAAAACGATTATCGGCTTGTAGTGGAATATGTACGGCATAGTGCGACATATATAGGAAAAATGGATTATCCTTCTCAATAACTTTATCTAAAGCTTTTAGCGCCTCTTGGGTTAGGGCTTCGGTTATGAATATATCTTTATCCCAATACTCTTCCATCCCGGGTATTGCAAAACCACTTATTGGCTCTCCATTGACATTATGACCAAATCTCTCTTGTCCTAAATACGATGCCAGCCCTCCTGCTGCATGTCCTGCAATGTTAATATCAAAGCCATAATTTTGTGGATTTGCTGAGGGTGTATCTGTTGCCCCAAAATGTGCCTTACCACAATGTATGGTAGAGTATCCGTTTTGAGACAGAAGTTGTACAAATGATGTTGCGGGAAAACTATTGGCAATACCAGATTGGGGCTGTATTCCGTTTATGTTCCATTGGGGCATATTTAATTGTGGATGCTCTTCATCTGTTGGGGTATCTTTTTTGTGTGTCCAATTTGTAACTCGGTGACGAGAGGCATTTACTCCTGTAAGAAGTGAACATCGCGAAGGTGAACTGACACTTGAAGCATAGGCTTGTGTAAATTTAGTCCCCATCTCAGCCAAACGTTCCATATTTGGCGTATGATAACGTTCATTTAAAGGTGTTGTGTGAGAATAGAATGGTAATGATGTATCTTGCCAACCCATATCATCTACTAAAAATAGAATGATATTTGGTTGTGTCTCTTCTGCTTCTACAGTTCCACATAGAAGTGATAAAAAGGTTATAGTTCCTATTCCTTTTGTAAACTTCATTTATCGGTTTTTTTATCCTCTTTTTTAAGTACGTAGCGGCGATAGTATGATATGCAAAGGGAGGTTAAAGGTAGTGCTATTATCAATCCTACAAAACCTAATAGTGCTCCCCAAATTGAAAGTGAGAGTAATATAATAGCCGGGTTTAGTCCTACCGCTTTACCCATTATCTTAGGGACGAGGAACATATCTTGTATTACTTGTACCACTATAAATACTACTAATACCCACATAAACAACCACCAGAATGGTTCGCCTGTTTGTGCTGATTGTAACATTGTCAGTATTATGGCAGGTACAAATCCTATTGTCTGCAAATAGGGTACTATGTTGAGCATTCCTATGAATAGACCTAAAAGTATTGCAAGAGGTAATCCTACGATTGAAAATCCTATTGCAAAGAGTATTCCTACACAGAAGGCAACTGTTGCTTGTCCTCTGAAATAGGTATTCATACTTGTCTCTATATCATCAATTATTGATATTGCTGTTGCTTTATATTTCTCGGGTATCATTGAGCGAAATCCTTCTTGTATCTCTTTATAGTCTAATAGTATAAATATTAGGTATAGGACAATTATAAATAGTCCGAATAGCGTCATTATCAATGAGGTTGTTCCTGATAATATTGATATTCCTCCCGAAAATAGTCCGCTTAATACCGATTTGAGATTCTCAAATGTTGCTATTTGTGATATGTTCTCCCAATTAATTTGCGATACAATATAGTCTCGCCACGATTCGGGAAGTATTGTTATTGTTTTTATTGAATGGGCATAGTTGACAATTAAATCTTTTGTCATATTTACCTCCTCAATTATTAAGGGGAAAATCGCAGTTAAGATTACTACTACTGCCAAGAGTAAGGATAGCAGGGTTACTGCTATGGACAATACTCTGTTTTTTAGTTTACACTTTACTTGAAAGAAATTTACTAACGGATGTGTTAGGTATGCCATTAACCATGCAATCAGGAATGGCAACAACACTCCTTTTAGGATATCTATTAGATAGAATACTCCTACGATAGATGCTATTATTATAACTATTCTGACTACTCTGTCGAATGTGTAAGGACGTCTCTCTTCCATAATATTTTTCTTTTATTTTGCGAAGGTAGTTTTTTAATTTCATTTTTTAAAATATAAATAACTACCTTTGTATTTTAAGGTTGATTTTTATGAAACATTTAATTATATATTTTGTTCTTTTTGCATTTTGTTTTGCGACATTGGCACAGAACTCACTTGATAACTCCTTAGTTGGCTACTCTATTGTAGACGTTAAAAATAATAGGGTTATTGCTGAAAGGAATGGAGATATGGCTCTTGTTCCTGCTTCGGTTACTAAACTTGTTACTACTGCTACTGTTTTGAATGTTATTCCTGCTCAAAAGAGGTTTGAGACGGCTATTGATTATAATGGTAATATAATTAATGGTACGTTGTATGGTAAACTTATCATTAGGGGGTGTGGCGATCCTACATTGGGTTCTTCTTATATTGATAGTTCAAAAGAGAGGGTGTTCGGGGATATTGTTGCAATACTTGAACGTAATGGTATTAAAAGTTTTTGTGGCAAGATTGTTTGTGATGCCTCTCTATTCCCCTATAATGGTGAACGTGGTGCATGGTTAGCGGAGGATTTGGGTAACTACTTTGCGGCTGAGAGTTATGGCTTTAATTTTATTGACAACTTATATTCTCTATTTATAAACAGTGGTAGTGAGGGTAGTAATGCCTATATTGTGAGGTGTGTTCCTCAGATGCCAGAACTTGAATTTATTAACCGCTTAGAGGTTAAGGGCCAAGGTAAGGATAGTGCTTATATTACTGGTATGGATTTTTGTAATATAAGAGTATTGAACGGAAGAATACCTTGTAACAGGAAAGAGTATTTACTTAAGGGATCTATCCCCTCTCCTTCTGTTGTTTTTGAAAGGGAGTTTCGTAATTATCTTATTTCGAGAGGTAAATGGATTGAGAACAATAAACCTATCTCTCTGAACAATAGGAATATTGCATTAGGCGTTATATACTCTCCTATATTACAAGAAATTGTAAGAATTACTAATCACAAAAGCAATAATCTTTATGCTGAGACTTTATTGAAATGGTGCGGTTTGGTGAGAGGTGGCGATGCTACTACTAATGGAGGTATTAACTGCATTATGCGTTATTGGTGTGATATGGGTATCGATATGCGTGGTTGCTCACTGTATGATGGTAGTGGGCTTTCTCCCAAAAATAGAATATCTCCTAATTGTTTATCAAAGATTCTATGTTCTGTTGCATATAACGATGGCTTTAGAATGTCGTTACCCAAAGTGGGGGCTGAGGGTACTGTAAGGAACTTTATGAAGGAGTCGCCCATTGCTAAGTATCTTTCTCTTAAAACAGGAAGTATGCAGGGCGTACAATGTTATGCCGGATATTACGATGATGGCAACAGTTTATACTCTATTGTTATTATGGTAAACAACTTTAAGGGTAGTCGCAAAGATATTCAAAACGAGATTGGTGAACTTATTGAGGATTTAATTAATAATAATTGATATGGATTACAAAATTGAACTTACTGAACTTGAGGATAGAGTACTTAAGGCTCTTATTAATAGAACTCTTACTCCCGATAGTGCTAACGATGAGGAGTATAATGCTATTTTCAGCATTGTAAATAAGGCTGGTAGATTGATGATGGAGTTGAACGTTGCCGATGAGATTGGTGATAATGTTATTGGCTGGTTTTACGATATGTATGTAAAGCAGAGTTGTTAGTTGTTTTATTAGGAATTAGAAATGCTTTGTTAATTCCTAATTCCTAATTATGGTGAAACCACAAACTAATTTCTAATTACTCATATCGGATTGCTTCAATTGGATCAAGGTTTGCGGCTTTCTTGGCTGGATACCATCCAAAGAATATTCCTGTTACCGTACATACTGCAAATGATAATAATACGCTCCAGGGTTGTATGAAAACAGGCCAATTTGCTACATATTTTATCAGTAATGATATTCCGCATCCAAACAATACTCCTATTATTCCTCCTGTTATGCTTATTAATATTGCTTCTATTAAGAACTGAGAGAGTATATCTACTCCTCTTGCTCCCACCGACATTCGTAATCCTATCTCCTTTGTTCTCTCGGTTACAGATACATACATAATGTTCATAATTCCTATACCTCCTACAATAAGAGATATTCCTGCTATACAGGCAAGCAGGGTTGTCATCAGGGTTGTGGTGGTATTGAGCATTGAACTTATCTCTTCTTGTGTTCGAATGGTAAAGTCATCTTCTTGCCACTCTTGCAGATTGTGTTCCCTACGTAGTATTTGTGATATCTCCTCTACTGCCATTGGCGAATACTTCTCCTCTACTGCTGATGCAAATATTGAGTTTAAATAGGTTTGCGCCAACAGACGTTTCATAACGGTGGTATAGGGTGCTAATACTATTGCGTCTTGGTCAAAGCCCATTGCATTGTATCCTTTTGGTTGTAACACTCCTATTACTTTGAAGGGTACTTGATTGAATCGGATTACTTTGCCTATTGGTGATGAGCCATCAGGGAAGAGGTTGTCTACTATGGTTTTTCCGATTACACATACTTTTGCTGATGTTTTGATGTCGTTTTCGGAGAACATTATTCCCTCTTTTACCTTTAATTGACGGATGTGGAGATAGTCGCCATTTACGCCTGTTACTTGTGAGGGATAGTTATTTGCTCCTGCTATTAGTTGCCCCGATGAGGTTACGTTGGGACTTACTGCTGACACCAACTTTGAGTGTTGACGTATTGCCTCAAAATTTTCTAATTTGAGGGTTTGCATTGCTGATGGATCTTGACGTACTCCTCCACGTCTGTCTGCTCCGGGATGTATCATTATCATATTTGCTCCCATATCGGAGATTTGATTCTGGATGCTTATCTTTGATCCTTGTCCTATCGCCAACATGGCAATAACTGATGCTACTCCTATTATTATTCCTAACATGGTAAGGAATGCTCGCATCTTGTTATTTGCTAATGCTCGTAATGCTATTTTAAAGAGATTAGTTATATTCATTACTCTTCATCATTTTTAGGCAGTGCTTTTAGAACTTCTGCTGCTGATTGTATATTTGTATTTATGGTATCTTCTATCACTTTTCCATCACGTAATCGGATGTTTCTACTACTGTATCGTGCGATGTCGGGGTTATGGGTTACAAATATTATTGTTCGCCCCTCGCTATGTAGTTTCTGAAACAATACCAATACTTCAAATGAGGTGCGTGTGTCGAGGTTTCCTGTTGCCTCATCTGCCAATATAACGGCCGGGTTGTTTACTAATGCTCGTGCTATTGCAACGCGTTGCATTTGTCCTCCCGACATTTGGTTTGATTTATGTTCCAATCTGTCGCCAAGCCCCACCGCAACAAGGGCATCAATGGCTCTTTTACGTCGCTCTTTTGCCGATACCGATGTGTTATACATTAGTGGTAACTCAACATTTTCAACTGCTGTTGTTTTGGGTAATAGGTTATAGTTCTGGAATACAAATCCTATTTTTCGGTTTCGCAAAACTGCTCGTTGGCTTTTACTCATTGTTCGGACAGATATCCCATCGAGATAATATTCTCCTTTGGTGGGAGTATCTAAGCATCCTAATGTGTTGAGCAATGTACTCTTTCCTGAACCCGATGTTCCCATTATGGTTACAAATTCGCCTTCGTTTATCGAAAAGGATACTCCTCGTAATGCGTGTACCACCTCTTCGCCTACTTGAAAGTCGCGACGTATATTGTCGAGTTCTATTACTTTTCTCATATTGAAGTGTTTGTTTATTTTTTCTTTTTACTTCCCGGATGTTGTGGCATAAAGGGACTTCGCTCTTGTGATGCCCCTGCAGCAGGTGCTAATTCAGTAAATACCATATCGGATACTACCTCATCGCCTTCGCTCAATCCTGCTACGATCTCGGTGTTTATTCCGTCTGTTAGTCCTACTTGAACTGGTACTGCTGTGAACTTTTTATCTTTTAATATCCACACTTTGTCTGGTGCTTCACAATCTTCTATTGTATATCCTACTGCTAACTCGGCATTTGGCGTAAAATGTAGTGCCTTTGAGGGTACTATTATTACATTGTCTTTGAAGAATGTATATATTGAGGCGTTTGCTGTTAAACGGGGTTTGAGTTTTAAGTCAGGGTTCTCTGCCGAAATTACAACCTCATATGTTACTACGGTATTGGTTGAAGTGGTTACTGATTTGTCGGATATTGTACTTCCTAATCGTACTTGTCGTACCTCTCCGATAAACTCATCATTTGGATATGCATCTACACGAAATACTACATAATCGCCCTCTTTTACGTTAGCAATGTCTGCCTCATCTACATCGGCTACTACCTCCATTTTTGTTAGGTCTGCCGCAATTGTGAATAGTGTTGGAGTTTCAAATCCTGATGCTACTGTTTGCCCCTCCTCCACACTTCGACTTGTTACTACTCCATCGATTGGCGAAGTGATTGTAGCATAAGATAGGTTTCGCTCTGCTTTTGCTAGTGCTGCGGAACTTTGTTCGTATGCACTTTTTGCTCGTTGATAGTTGTAGGCACTCTGCTCGTAATCGGTTTCGCTTATCAACTCTTTTTCGTGTAATATTTTATTTCTGTCATAGAGTTTTTGTTGGTACTCATACTCTGCTTTATTTCCGTCATATTGTGCTTGTGTTGATAATAATTCGCTTTGTAGGGTTACTTTATCCATTTCGGCTATCAACTGCCCTTTTTTTACTACCGAGTTATAATCGACATATATGCGGTCAATTATTCCTGATACTTGCGTTCCTACTTCAACCTCGATAACTGGTTCGATTGTTCCTGTTGCCGTTACCGAACTTCCTATCTCACCTACAACTACTTTTGTTGTGAGGAACTCTACTTTACTCTTCTCTTCGCGTGATGAGAATATCCACCATATAACTGCTACTATAACAAGTAGTAATACTGAGATGATGATTTTTTTACTTTTGCTCATGATATTTTGTTTTTATTACTTTCTGATATGGTTGCTTTTTATAACTCTATTGGATTTCCTGCATAAAAGTTTAGTAACACTCGTTCTAATATTGCCATATATTTTGCCTGTATTACCTCTTGTTGTGCTGATAGATAGTTGTTCTTCTCGGTTAGGAGTTCTACTATGTTTTTCATTCCGAGCGTAAATTGCTCGTTTATCATATCGTAACTTGTTTTGCTACTTTTTAGTTTTGATGATGCCACAATGTATTGTTGTTGTGCATTGTCGGCTTCGAGTCGCATTGTTTCAATGGTTTGATATAACTCCTTTTGTATGTTTGCCATCTCCATCTGTATTGAGTTATATTGTAGTTCGGCTTTTTGTTTTGCACTCTTAGTCTGGCGATTGTCGTATAGTGGTAACGATAGGTTTACTCCTATCATATTATTCCATCCATGTTTCATTTGTGTTGCCCAATTATCGGCACTTGCACTATTTGTGTTGCTCGCAGTTGAGGCATTTATTGATATTTGCGGATAGTAGCCTGATTTTGCTATTGCTACGTCTAATTTTGAAGATTCTATATTTAGTTGTCCACTTTTTATCTCAGGGCGTAATTGAAGTGCGGCTAAATATATCTCCTCATGATTGGGTAATGGAGATAATACGTCGCTATCATCTAACTCTATTATTTGCAACTCCATTGGTGTTGTTCCCGGTATTTCAAGTAATTGTTTTAAATCAAGGATATAGTTGCGAAGTGCATTCTTACTCATTACCAACTGATACTCATCGTTTGCAACTTCAGTCTCGAGTTGTGATAAATCTACTTTTGACAGAGATCCTACACGATACAACTCTTCTCCTCGAGAGAGGGTTGCTTTGCTGACTTCAAGTGTATTCTCGTTTATCTTAACTGCTTCATTGGCATACAATATTTGTATATATAGTTGTGTTATCTGCTCTTTTAATTGGTTTTCTACTTCCTCTACATTCAAACTTGCTATCTCGCGTTCGCTTTTACTCTGTTTTATTAGATTGCGACGTCGGTTTCCGTTCCATACTGTCCAATTTGCATTTATTCCATAACTTCCGTTATAGGTTGATTTGCGGTCGCTTGAGATAATCTCACTTCCGCTTACTGTGCTACTATTCTCATCAAATGGACGATTGACCAAATTGTGGTTGGTTGAAAAGGAGAGTGACGGAAACATATCGGCTCGTGCCATCTTTACATCTACATCGCTCTGCTCATAAGCCAAACGACTTTGTTGTAGTTTAATGTTGTTCTGGATTGCATAATTGATACATCTATTCAATGACCATACATTACTCTCCTCCGCCATAAGAGAAAATGCCGAAAAGAGGGAGATTAGGGTAACTAAAAAAGCTTTATTCATAATTTTTATAACATTATTTTTATCTTAATTCTTTGTCCTAAAATAGTTTTGTAGTACTTTTGCACAACCATACACACTTTAAGATATTTGTAAGACAACTTAAAGATACAATGGTTTATTTAATTTTTTATTTTTTTTTAGAAAATGAGTACAAAAAAATTTATATTGACAGAACAGGATATACCAACTGCATGGTATAACATTGTTGCTGATATGAAAAACAAACCTCTGCCAATGGTTGACCCTAAGACAAGAAAACCTGTTACAGAGGAGAGTATGCAACAACTTTTTGCTAAAGAGTTAGTAAAACAAGAACTTAATACTACTGATGCTTGGATTGAGATTCCGGAACCTGTACGCGATTTATATAAAATTTGGCGTCCAACTCCTCTTGTTAGAGCAACCGGCTTGGAGAAGGCTTTGGATACTCCTGCTCATATTTATTTCAAAAATGAGAGTGTTAGCCCTGTTGGTTCTCATAAACTTAACTCGGCTCTTGCTCAAGCATACTACTGCAAAGAGGATGGTTGTACTAACATTACTACCGAAACTGGTGCTGGTCAATGGGGTGCTGCTCTATCGATGGCCTCAAAGATTTTTGGTTTGGAACTTGCCGTTTATATGGTAAAAGTAAGTTACCACCAAAAACCATATCGCCGCTCAATAATGCAAACTTTTGGTGCACAAGTTATCGCTTCGCCAAGTATGTCGACTAAAGCGGGTCGTAAAATTTTGACAGATACTCCTAACAACCAAGGTAGTTTGGGTTGTGCAATCTCTGAGGCTGTGGAACTTGCTATGCAAACTCCAAACTGTAAATATGTTTTGGGTAGCGTATTCAACTGGGTTAGCTTGCACCAAACTGTTATTGGTTTAGAGGCTGAAAAACAGATGGAGATGGCAGGAGAGTATCCTGATAGCGTTATTGCTTGTTTTGGTGGAGGATCGAACTTCTCGGGTATTGCATTCCCATTCCTTCGCCACAAACTTAACGAGGGCAAAGATGTTGAGATTATTGCAGCTGAGCCTGCATCTTGCCCAAAACTTTCAAAAGGTCGCTTCCAATACGACTTTGGCGATGAGGCTGGATATACTCCCCTTATTCCTATGTACACTCTTGGTCATAACTTTATGCCTTCAAATATTCACGCTGGTGGTTTGCGTTACCATGGTGCAGGTTCTATTGTTAGTCAACTTCAAAAAGATGGTTACATGAGAGCTGAGGATGTTAACCAACTTGAGGCTTTTGATGCTGCTACTCTGTTTGCTAAGAGCGAGGGCATTATTCCTGCTCCAGAATCATCGCATGCTATTGCAGTTGCTATTCGTAAGGCACTAAAAGCAAAAGAGGAAGGTAGAAAAGAGGTTATATTATTTAACCTATCAGGTCATGGTCTTATTGATATGGCAGCTTACGACAGATATATTGCGGGAGACCTTACCAATGGTTCTGTTACTGAAGAGGAGATTACTCGCAACCTAAAAGATGTTGAAGAGTTTAGGATATAGTTGTTAGTTTGTTTGGCTAATTAGACCAATATGACTAATTAGTCTAATTGGAGCAATAAAAAGCCACAAGGTTATCGGTAACCTTGTGGCTTTTATAATAACTAAAAACTAACAACTAAAACTGACTACTTAATCACCTTCACTATCTCATCATCAACTTTGATGATTATCACTCCTGTTACAGTTGTTTCAATACGAGTTACACCATCCGCTGCAACTGTGTTGGCTAACAACATACCGTTTGCATTGTAAAGAGTAACTTCGTCGCCCTCTTCTGTTCCGAACAATTTGATTCCGTTAGCTGTTACAACGGCTTTGATTGTTCCCTCTGCTCTTGGTGCATTGGTTATTCCTGTTGGCTCAACCATTGATACTGTGAAGCGGTTGGCTATTGTTGTTTTTGCTTTAGCTGTAAATGTGTAATCCTCATCGTTCAAGCAAACTACCTCATCTGTTACTGCATCTTTTAGATATACATCGTAGTTTCCGTCAGTTGCAGTTAATGCAATACGGTGAGTTGTTCCTGCTCCGGTGTAAACTGTCATTGGTAACTCGTTTGCCACAGGCTGAACAGATACTTTTGCATTTGCTCCTTGAATGTTGAAGTATGCTGCAGGTGTTGAAGAGTTCAACGATGCCATATACCATGCGTCTTCGTTTACAACAAACGTCTCTGTACTCTCATCACTTAATAATATCTTAGCAGGGTTAGCATCATCTATTGCTATATATGCTCTTGCAAATACGTCGTCTGATGATTTTGTTCTGCTTACTGAAGATATAGGTTCTATAGCAATCTCTTTAGATTGAATATCTCCCATTTCTGCTTGATACATTACCGAACTATATGGCGACATTATCGGCAATCCCTCTGCCGGGGTATGGTCTCTCCAGTCTCGTTTTACATTATCGTATGTATAAAGGGTATAATTTCCGATAAACTTACCATTTGTCATATATGGCACTCCATGAATGTTCCAATCGGCATCATTTATATAGGTATTACCTATTTCACTACGATAGCGATATGCTGTTACTGTTGTTTCTGATCCATTGTATGCATCAAGAGCTGACTTGAATTGAAGTTTTATTATCTCTCCTAAGTCATTATTACCAACAACTACAAATCCAACGTTTGCAGGAACATCTATATTTTCAGTTTCCTGTAAAGTTCTCCAAGTGTTGTCATAGTCGTTGTTTGCTCTTATTTGAGAGTCATACATAAGAAATCTTATCTGTTTCTCGGGAGTTATATACTCCCAGCTATTACCATCCCAATATTTGATTTCTGAAGTATTGAAATTAAACGGCATTGACAAGAAGTTGAAGATAGTTGGTGTTGATAGTTTTCCATCTATTTCAACAGTTTTTGGTGTGTATATCTCTTTCTCTACTACCAACTGAATGCCTTGGCTAAAGTCTGATGAGGGACTTATATTGACAGCTTGATTATCGGCGTTAGATACAACTATTACTTTATTGACACCAACATGTAAATCAATATCATCAGCTTCTACATTACGCAACGCTATCTCTGTTACAGTTTCAGGTATCTTAACAGGCAATAGATTTGCACCTAAATCTACACTTATTAGATTTGCGCCTATGGTTTCGATTGTAATATCGTCAGCTACGGTTTCAGGCACCATTACTTCTACTCCGAAATTGGCTTCGATGGTTGAATATTCTTCACCACACACTTTTATAATTGCATCTGCATCAGTCTTTATCTTTACTCTCGACACTCCAGGTGTTGTTCTTAAGGCTCTAACTGCAGAGAATGGTTGAATATTTGCTATGTAGTGTTTATCTCCTGCTGTCATATCGACATAGGTTGGAGTGGTTGAAACAATTGAATCATTTAGTGTCCAACTCACAAATCTATATCCATCGTTTTCTGTGGCTTGAAGAGTTATAAAATCATCATCAGTTATCCATGAGACATTATCTCCGTTGATAGTTACACTTCCTCCCTCTGCTACAATTACAGATGCAGATATTGTTCGCTCAGGTGTAGTTTCAACAGGAACCAATACCCATATTGCTGTGTGTGTATCTCCTATTTCAGCATCACCAAAAGGATAGTATCCGTCTCCTGCTGGGGGTGGAAATTCGTCCCATGTGTGACTTGCAAGATACTCAACACGGAAATATTTTGAGTCAATCATATCACGAATATAATATCCTCCCAATGTCTCTATAAGTGATAGTGGTGTATATTGATTTGACAAGGCATCGACATTTGATCTTTGACAATAGATGTAATAACCCGATTCGCTTTTTATTTTATAGTTATCACCATCTTCCACAAAGATAAAAATTTGTTTGTCGCTATCGGCATACTCCACACATTTTACTCCTCCTCCTTCGCCGGCAGGGTGAGCCTCATAATTCTCTGTACTTAAATACAAACCAGTGTTAAGGTCCATAATTCTGTACTTCTTACCAATCTCAATAGGTACAATTTCGGGGAGTTTCTCAAAGTTAGCTACATAGTATTTGTTGCCCGCTGTGTGGTCAATATAAACAGGTTTTGTTGATACAACAGAGTCATTAAGAGTCCAATTTACAAACCTATAATCTTCACTTGGAGTAGCCTCTAAGGTAATATCGCCTTCGCCCTCAATGATAATATTTCCCTCTCCTTCAATGGTAGTACCATCAGCTTTAGCACCTGTTACATTACCCCACTCATCGTTGTTGGCAGATACTGTAATTCTACGCCATGGTGCTGCATCTGCACTCTCAAGAGCAAATTTTGAGATTGGCATTCCCATATCAGGATTTGAATCTCCAAAGGGGTAGTATCCCTCTCCTGCAGGTAGTGGTATTGGCTCCCAATAGTAGTTGATAATATACTCTACCTTAAAGTATGTTCCCTTTGCAGTGTTTTTTATATAACAAGCATCATCATTGGTTTCAACAAACATGAGAGGCGTATATTGCTCTTTTTGTGCATCAATATTCCACTTTTGGCAATATAGGGAGTAGCCCGACCGGCTTATTACTCTCCAATACTCTCCGTCTTTTTCAAATCTGAAAATTTGATTGTCATCGGCAGCATAGTCAACACACTTAACACCTCCTCCGGGACCATCGGTGTGAGCATCATAATTCTCAGCACTCATATATGTTCCTGTTTCAATGTCGCGTATTCTATACCATTCTCCCTCTACAATATGCACCATATCCGGTATCTCTTTGAAGGTTGCAACCAACTCAACAGGCTCTGTAATGGTTAGAGAGTACGGATTTTTGGTGCTGACAACCTCTCCGTTTGCTGTCCAGTTTACAAATCGGTAACCGTATCTGGGATTTGCCGTAAATGTTACCTCTTCTTGTTCCATTACGCCACCCGTCTGAGTTGCCTCTGCCAATCCATGTTCGTAGTTTGCAGATTCTACTTGTACATCATATATAAGTCTGACATCAAAATTCGCCACATAGTGCTTATCGCCCGATGTGTAATCGACATAAGTTAGCGTTTTTCCTACGGGTTCTCCATCAACACTCCAATTCACCAACTTATATCCATATGTTGGTGTTGCCTCAATGATGATTGCACGGTCGGCAATTGTTCCACCTGTAACAGTTCCCCACTCCGGGTTGTTTGATTCAACTGTGATTGTTCTCAAAGAGGCTACATCAACACTCTCAAAGTTAAATATTGTGTTATGAGGGTCGCCATATCTGCCATCGCCAAAGGCATAGTATCCGTCTCCTGCAGGAAGTGGTTGCGACATCCACTCATCGTCATATTGCATATAACCCACCTTAAAGTAGGTATTATCTCTCATATTTTTGATGTAATAACCTCCGGCTGTTGCTTCAAATGATAGAGGTGTGTAGTGCTCTTTTAAAGCATCAACATTCCATGCTTGACAATAGACAAAGTAACCCGATATACATTTAAGTCTGTAGTTATCACCTTCTGCCTCTAATGTAAATATTTGGTTAGCAACATCGGTATATTCTACACTCTTAAGACCTCCTGCCGAACCTTCGGGGTGAGCATCATAACTTTCGGCACTCAAATAGGTTTGTGAAGCAATATCCTTTATCCTATACCATTTACCAACCTCTAATTGTAGTAGGGGTTCAAAGATTGCAACGTAGTTCTTATCCCCATCTGTCATATCTACAAATGTTGGTGTTGTTGCCACAACCTGTCCATTAACTGTCCAACTTATAAACTTATATCCTACATTAGCAGTTGCTGTAATAGTAATACCATCTTTATCTGTTCCGCCACCAGAAACTGTTCCCCATTCGGTGTTATTTGACTCAACAGTAATTGTTCTTAAGGGTATCTCAACTTTTTCAAAAACAAATGCTTGGGGAAGTGATTCTCCTCCTTTTTCAGCATTACAAAAAGGATAATATCCCTCTCCTGCTGAAAGAGGATTTGTCCATGACAACTCTGACATATTAGAGGCGTAAAAATAAGTTATATATCCAGAGTAGTCATAAGTCATATTCTTAATGAAATAGCCACCATCAGCCTCTTCAAAAGCCAACTCTGTGTATTCATCTACCAAAGCGTCAACTTGGTAAGCCTGACAATAGATATAATAGCCAGATTTAGTCTTTGCCTTATAGTTTTCTCCTTCGGGTATAAATTCAAATATTTGATTGTCGCTCTCAGCATACTCTACACACTTTACACCTCCTGCAGGATCCATCCAAGTAGGGTGAGGGTCATAATTCTCCGCACTTAAATATAAACCTGTCTCAACATGCTTTATTCTATACCACACTCCCTCCTCAACTTGAGCTAATGATGTAGCAGCATAAACTACAAGCATCAATAGGATATATATGTGTTTTTTCATCTCCTATTTTCTTAGTATTATTGTTAATTTTCTTTATCCTTTTTAAGGAGTGCAAAATTACTAAATTAAAAAGGAATAACCAATATTCACGCCTTGTTAAATAAAAATGAGAGGGGTAAACACACCGATTTACAGATACTTATACTTTTTAATTAACAATATTTTATATTAACTTCAAAATTTCATGTATAATTGAGATAAAAAAGGGTAAAAAAAGAGGTTGCTTCGTACGAAACAACCTCTCATTACTCACAAAAAGTTATATGCCGTTTTCTATTTATTAAACATCTCTTTTATTGAGGCTATTGAGCTTAAAACTCCTGTTGCTTCAAATGGCATATAAACAGTCTTAGTATCATCTCCTTGTGTCATTTGACTTAGTGTCTCAATATATTTTATTGCCAACATATAGGTTGCCGGATCGGTCTTTGATGCACTTATTGCTTCGGCTACTCTACGGATTGCCTCTGCTTCGGCTTGTGCTTGCAGGATTTTGGCTTGTGACTCTCCTTCTGCTTTTAATATCTCAGATTGTTTTAGAGCCTCTGCCTCGTTAATGCGTGATTGCATCTCTCCCTCTGAACGTAGGATTAAAGATTTTTTCTCTCCCTCGGCATTTAGAATCTCAGCACGGCGGTTACGCTCTGCTTGCATCTGCTTTTCCATTGCTTCTCGCACACTCTCTGGAGGTGTAATATCTTGTAACTCTACACGGTTTACCTTTACGCCCCATTTGTTTGTTGCTTCATCAAGGATTGTTTGCAAACGTGAGTTTATAGTATCGCGTGAGGTTAGGGTTTCGTCTAACTCCAACTCTCCAATTACGTTACGCAACGAGGTTTGTGTTAGTTTTTCGATTGCTACTGGTAGGTTATCAATCTCATAAACCGCCTTTTTAGGATCTACTATTTGGAAATACAATAAGGCGTTAATCTCTGTTGTTACGTTATCTTTTGTAATTACTTGCTGTGAGGGAAAGTCGTAAACTTGCTCACGAAGGTCGATACGAGTAGTTGATGCTACACGTGTCACATATCTGCCATCAAACCCTCTTGCTGCACTACGTATATATATAGCTCTTGGTTTGTCGATAAACGGCCAGATGATATTGATACCCGGTGATAGCACGCTTTGAAAGCGTCCTAATCGTTCAATCACTCGTGTCTCTGATTGAGGCACTATTTTTACTCCTGCAATTACTGTTATTATTGCTATTAATACTAACAGACCTAATACTACTTGCATAATCTTTTATTTTTATAGGTTTAAATTTTTTTATCTAAACTTCTTCTACCTCTATTATTATACTATCGTACGATACTACTCGAACTTTTCTACCCTCTTCTATCTCTGCTCCACTTATACTTCGTGCTTGCCAATTATCTCCATCAATACGGATTCTTCCTAACTCACCATCGGCTGGAATGGTTTGTGTTACCACTACCATTCGGCCAATAAGGGCATCCATATTACTATTTTGAGCTTTGGGATTTTTTTCGCCTTTCTGTTGTTGCCACTTGCGTATTACAGGAGCAAGAAAGATAAACGACAATATTGTTCCTATTGCCAATGCTAATAGTTGCATATTTACACTTATTGAGAATAATGAAACTATCATTGATGCCAAACATCCTATTGCCAAGCAGAATGATGCAACCATTCCTGTCATTAACTCTATTATTACCAATACGGCTGTTGCTATAAGCCACATTACCCAAATTTCCATAATTGTATGTGTTTATAATATTCTATTTTGTTTCTATATTGCAAAGATATAATTAAGGGAATATAAAATTAATTTTCTGCAACATTATCACTATTTTTTATTCTTTTTGAATAAAGGTGCTGCAACCACTTGTTTATACTCTACACAAAGATATTAATCTTTATTGTAACAATAAAATATTGTATTATAATTTACCATATAGTTACTCTTATTGAATGCCCTATTATTACCTGGTTCAGTAATGGGGTAATCATACATTGATTTTATTAACTATCACAAATATAATATATTTTGATATAAATATACTTTTTAAGGTAAGTATTTGTCTTTTTTTGTATCTTCGCATTATATAAATTTAATTTTGTAACTGATAAATAAAAGATAGAATATGGGATTTGGTAAATGGATTGGCGGTATTATCGGTTTTATGGCAGGTGGACCTTTAGGTGCTTTGGCTGGTTATGCGTTGGGATCTCTGCTTGATAATAGTGATAGTGACAACTCTGGTAATTATAGTGGTAGAGATATTAATAGTAGAACTAATTATGGACAACGAAATAGTTTTTTGTTTTCGTTGCTTGTAATGTGTTCTTATATTATTAAGGCTGATGGTAAGGTTATGCATAGCGAAATGGAGTTTGTCAGAAAATTCCTTCGTGCAAACTTTGGCGAAAATGCTGTTAGTGAAGGCAACAACATTCTACTTAAACTTTTTGAGCAACAGAAAAGGATGAATGCTCAAAATCCTATGGCTTTCCGAAATACTATTTTTGAGTGTGGAGAGCAAATAAAAGTCAATATGAGTTATGAGCAACGTCTTCAACTACTGAGTTTTCTTGCCAATATTGCTAAAAGTGATGGTAATGTTTGCTCTGCTGAGATTGATGCTTTGAAAGAGGTTGCCCGTGCAATGGGATTGTCGGCTAAAGAGGTTGACTCTATGCTTAATCTTGGTGGTAATAGTTTGGAAGCGGCTTACGCTGTTCTTGAAATTGATCCTAATGCCACGGATGATGAGATTAAAAAGGCTTACAAAAAATTGGCATTGAAACATCACCCCGATCGTGTGGCTTCTCTTGGTGATGATATTAGAAAGGCTGCCGAAAAGAAACTTCAAGATATTAACAACGCCAAAGATATTATTTATAAGGCAAGGGGGATTAAATAGTTGTTAGTTGTCAACTTCGTTGCCCCTACGGGGTAGTTGTTAGTTTTTAGTTGTTAGTTTGCCTATCCCCTGCGGGAGAGTTTTACTATAGATACAAAAAAAGCGAGTCATGGACCCGCTTTTTATTGTGTATTGGGATTACCCTGATTATTTGTTCAATACTTGTGCTACGTCAACTGCACATGCTACTGTACATCCTACCATTGGGTTGTTTCCTATTCCTAAGAATCCCATCATCTCAACGTGTGCTGGTACTGATGATGATCCTGCAAATTGTGCATCTGAGTGCATACGTCCCATTGTGTCAGTCATACCGTATGATGCTGGTCCTGCTGCCATGTTGTCTGGGTGTAGTGTACGTCCTGTTCCTCCTCCTGATGCTACTGAGAAGTATGGTTTTCCTGCAAGTACACGCTCTTTTTTGTATGTTCCTGCTACTGGGTGTTGGAAACGTGTTGGGTTTGTTGAGTTTCCTGTGATTGATACATCAACTCCCTCTTTCCACATGATTGCTACTCCCTCGCGAACATCGTCTGCTCCGTAACATTTTACTTTTGCACGTGGTCCGTCTGAGTATGCTATCTCTTGTACTACTTTCAACTCGCCTGTGTAGTAGTCGAATTGTGTTTGTACGTATGTAAATCCGTTGATACGTGAAATGATTTGTGCTGCGTCTTTTCCAAGTCCGTTAAGGATACAACGCAAAGGCTCTTTACGTACTTTGTCTGCTTTTGCTGCAATTTTGATTGCACCCTCTGCTGCTGCAAATGACTCGTGTCCTGCAAGGAATGCGAAACATTTTGTCTCTTCGCGTAATAACATTGCTGCAAGGTTTCCGTGTCCGATACCTACTTTACGATCGTCTGCTACTGATCCGGGGATACAGAATGCTTGTAGTCCGATTCCGATTGCCTCTGCTGCTTCTGCTGCAGTTTTGCATCCTTTTTTAAGTGCGATTGCTGTTCCTACTACGTATGCCCATTTTGCATTCTCGAAACAGATTGGTTGTGTCTCCTCGCAAGTCATATAAGGATCAAGACCATATTGCTCGCATATTGCGTTTGCTTCTTCGATGTCTTTGATGCCGTTTGCGTTTAACGCTGCAAGTATTTGATTGATACGGCGATCTTGGCTTTCAAATTTTACTTCTCTAATCATAGTCTGTGTCCTCCTATATTATTCGTTACGTGGATCAATGTATTTAACTGCTCCTGCTTCTTCAGTAAAGCGTCCGTATGTTCCAGTCACTTTCTTAAGTGCTTCGTTTGCATCGGTTCCTTTTTTGATTTCATCCATGAATTTTCCAAGGTGAATGAACTCGTATCCGCAAATCTCATCGTTTTTGTCTAATGCGATGCGGTTGATGTAACCTTCTGCCATTTCAAGATAACGTGAACCTTTTGCAAGTGTTCCGTAAAGTGTTCCTACTTGGCTGCGTAGTCCTTTTCCTAAGTCCTCAAGTCCTGCTCCAATCATCAAACCTCCTTCTGAGAATGCTGATTGTGTGCGTCCGTAAACGATTTGTAGGAATAACTCTCGCATTGCTGTATTGATTGCGTCACATACAAGGTCTGTGTTTAGTGCCTCAAGGATTGTTTTTCCAGGAAGAATCTCAGATGCCATTGCTGCTGAGTGTGTCATTCCTGAACAACCGATTGTTTCAACTAATGCCTCTTGAATAACTCCCTCTTTTACGTTAAGAGTTAGTTTACATGCTCCTTGTTGAGGTGCACACCATCCAATACCATGAGTAAGTCCTGAAATATCAGATACCTCTTTGGCTTTTACCCATTTTCCCTCTTCAGGTATGGGAGCGGCTCCATGATTTGGGCCTTTTTTTACAACACACATGTGTTCTACTTCGTGAGAATAAATCATAATTCTTACTTTTAGTGTTTATAATTAAGCTTAATTTAAAATTGCCTTTACTTATCTCTCTCAATTGGTAAACTTATATTCATAAACAAAGTTCGCCATACAAGACACAAAAATAGTGAATATTCTATTTTTTGCCAAATTTTTGCACTTTTTTATTTTAGTGTTTAATATTAGGCAGTAAATACTGGGACTATAGGGTAACTAGGATTACTATGGCAACTAGACTATCTGATAGCTAACAACTAACAACCAACAACTAACAACTAATAGTTATGGTCTGTCTGCCCAATCGTAATCTGTGGCAGAAATGGTTGGCAATGATGTATATCCTACACTATCGGTGTTTTCGTTTGCTCCTCCTGTGCTTTCATATTTATAATTTGAGGAATAGGTGTCGGTTCCTATCAAAAAGTTACTATGGCCACATAGTCCTGGAAATCCGCCGTCACCTGTTATATCAACCATATACCACACATCATCTACTTCGGTTACGTTCCACGCATGGTTGCCCCATGTTTCGCTAGTTGCTGATGTCATCATTGAGCCTGTTACATATACACACTTCAACCCTACTCTTTGGCACAACATCAGGTATGCTCTTGAGAATCCTTCGCACACTGCTTTCTTGGTTATAAATGAGCCTGTTATATTTCCACAATTTGCATTGCTTACTCCTCCGTAATCTGCCCAGTCGATAAATCCATCGTGTATGATTTTTGCTCTATCAAACTCGCTTGTTGTGGGTGTTATGGATGCTGTTATTGTGTTACATGCTTCATATACTTGTGCCATCTCTTCGGCATATTTCTCTGGGGTGTATGATATTATTACTCGTAAGTAATATTGATATTTGCTATAATCATAACGATAGATATAGTTTACTAATATGTATGCTTCGGGAACATCTTTGATGATAAGGTTTGTGAGTTTCATTACTTTGTTTTGATCTACCGACATTCCTTGTGAAGCGAAATCGAGATATACTCTATGGTTTATATCAGAGTATGTTGTTGCATTGCTTTCAAATGCTAATATTTGCTTTAATATGTAGTTGTATATTGCTTTATCACTTTCATTCAACTCGGAATATCCATGGCGATAAACTGACTCTCCATTTGCCACTACGGTGATTGCACATTTGGCTTGTTTCCCATGCGAGGTGGCTGTGATTGTCACTGATCCTGCTTTTTGTGAAGATACGTTTCCATTGCTATCGACAGTTGCAATAGAAGTATCTGATGAACTCCACTCTATAATAGGTGATACCTCTCCTTGATAATCTACATTGGCTTGAAGTGTATAGGTGTTGCCTTGCAGAAGTCCGATTGCTGTTCGATTGAGTGATATTGAGTTTACCTGAACGTTGGGTTTCTTTACAAATTTTATACTATCTACTTCGGCTAATACAAATGGTACTTTTGTTCCATCTTTCTTATATATAAGTAG
Organism: Bacteroidales bacterium; assembly: GCA_017521245.1. Taxonomy (NCBI): domain Bacteria; kingdom Pseudomonadati; phylum Bacteroidota; class Bacteroidia; order Bacteroidales; species Bacteroidales bacterium. Next base: position 166,146 of record JAFXDI010000001.1, on the reverse strand, counting down.
TGAATCTTGCGATATGGCAGGGAGTGCTACAAAAGCAATTAAAAGTGATATAAGCAATCTCTTCATTATCCTCATATTTTTATTCTATAATTTGTCTTGTTTTACTTTCATGGTGGAAAGGTACAAAATATTGGCTTATCAGCAAAGTATTTACTCCGTTTTTACTCTATTAAATAATAAAAACTAAAAACTAACCAAATTTAGTTTTGCAGTATGAAAAAAAATAACGAAATTTGTATCGATTTTGAGGGTGGTATGATTTTTCCACACCACTCCTTGGGATACTTTTTTGAATACTAATTTTTTATTAACTAATATTTATTTTATCAATTATGAAAAAAAGTGCTTTACAAGAGGCTCGTGCTGCTTACCAGCCTAAATTACCTAAAGCGTTAAAAGGTTCTCTTACATTAAAAGAGGGTGCTGCTACTCAATCGGTTGCAGACCAAGAGGCTATCAAAGAATTATTCCCTAACACTTACGGAATGCCTGTTCTTACTTTTGAGCCTTCTGACGAAGTTAAAGAGTATCCTGCTATTAACATCGGTGTTATCCTTTCAGGTGGTCAGGCTCCTGGTGGACACAATGTTATTGCTGGTTTGTTTGATGGTATCAAAGCCATGAACAAAGATTCTAAACTTTATGGTTTCTTGTTAGGTCCTGCCGGTCTTATAGAGCATAAATATATTGAACTTACTTCTGATATTATTGATGACTACCGCAACACTGGTGGTTTTGATATTATTGGTTCTGGTCGTACTAAACTTGAGACTACTGAGCAATTTGACAAAGGTTTAGAGATTATCAAAGAGTTAAATATTAAGGCTGTTGTTATCATTGGTGGTGACGACTCTAACACTAACGCTTGTGTTCTTGCTGAGTACTACAAACAAAAGAATACTGGTGTTCAAGTTATTGGTTGTCCTAAAACTATTGATGGTGACCTTAAAAACGAGATGATTGAGACTTCATTCGGTTTTGATACTGCTTGTAAAGTTTATTCTGAGGTTATCGGTAACATTCAACGTGACTGTAACTCTGCTAAAAAATATTGGCACTTCATTAAATTGATGGGACGCTCTGCTTCTCACATTGCTCTTGAGTGTGCTCTTCAAACTCAACCAAACATTTGTATCATCTCTGAGGAGGTTGAGGCTAAACAAATGACTCTTGGTGATGTTGTTGATTACATTGCTAGCATTGTTGCTGGTCGTGCAGCTGAGGGTAATAACTTTGGTACTGTTCTTATCCCTGAAGGTTTAATTGAGTTCATCCCTGCAATGAAAAAACTTATTGCTGAACTTAACGACTTCCTTGCTGCTAATGGCGAAGAGTTTGCTAAAGTTCCTCAAGCAGAGCAAATCAAATTTATTGCTGATAGAATTTCTGCTGAGAACTCGGCTATCTATACAAGCCTTCCCGAAGGTGTTGCTCGTCAACTTTCATTAGACCGCGACCCTCACGGAAACGTTCAAGTTTCTCTTATCGAAACTGAAAAACTTCTTAGCGAAATGGTTGCTCGCCGTTTGGCAGAGTGGAAGAAAGAGGGCAAATTTGTTGGTAAATTCTCAGCTCAACACCACTTCTTCGGTTACGAAGGTCGTTGTGCTGCTCCTTCAAACTTTGATGCTGACTACTGCTACTCTCTTGGTTACAATGCTTCAATGCTTATTGGTCAAGGTAAAACAGGTTATATGTCATCAGTTCGCAACACTACTAAACCAGCAGATGAATGGATTGCTGGTGGTATCCCCGTTACTATGATGATGAACATGGAGCGTCGTCACGGAGAGATGAAACCAGTTATCCAAAAAGCTTTGGTTAAATTGGATGGTGCTCCATTCAAATACTTCGCTTCAAAACGCGAGGAGTGGGCTAAGAATACTTGCTATGTTTACCCAGGTCCTATCCAATACTTTGGTCCTTCTTCAGTTTGCGACCAACCTACTCAAACTTTGAAATTGGAGCAAGAATAAGAAGAGTTGTTAGAAGCAATTATTTACTAATACATATAGCAAAAGCGAGGCATGCCTCGCTTTTGTTATGTTATTGTGTGTTGATAATTGGAGGTTTAAGCAAATAGGGTTAATAGGATAATTAGGATGGCTAAGATAGCAAGGGCAATTGGAAATTTTGCATACTAATTCATAATTGTGGCTTTAGCCACGAACTCATTTCTAATTGGCACACAGTGCCGAACTAATTCCTAACAAGAAAACTAAATCTCCGATAACTCAAGCCAACGCATTGTTTTTTCATCTATCAAAAGGGTTAACTCTTCGTAGCGTTTTGAGAGAGAGGTTATCTCTTCTGCCGAAAGGGTGCCAGATGAGAGTTGTGTTTCAACATCGACTTTCTCCTCCTCTAATTGGGGTATTTCAATATCAAGGGCCTCTAACTCTTTTTTCTCTTTATAGGTTATTTTGCGTGGTCGTTCTTTCGTCTCTACTGGTTTAGGTGAGGTTTTCTTCTCTTGTTGTTTTGCTTGTTCTCTTTGCTCCTCCTCTTCTAACTCTCGCCACTCTCGATAGTCGGTGTAGTTTCCCGGAAAATCTTTTATTTTTGCATCTCCATTGAATACCAATAGGTGATCAACGACTTTATCCATAAAGTAGCGGTCGTGCGATACTACTATTACGCATCCTTTAAAGGTACATAGGTAATCTTCCAGCACGTTCATTGTGGCTATATCAAGGTCGTTTGTAGGCTCATCAAGTACAAGAAAATTGGGATTTTGCATTAATACTGTACAGAGATATAGTCGGCGTTTCTCTCCTCCGCTCAACTTATATACATAGTTATATTGGGTTTCGGGGGTAAAGAGGAAGTGTTGCAGAAATTGTGATGCTGACATTTTTTTGCCTCCTCCGAGATCTATCTCTTCGGCTATATCACGAACTACATCTATTACTTTTTTTTGTTCATCAAACTGCAATCCGTCCTGACTGTAATATCCAAACGATACGGTTTCGCCTATATCAAACGAGCCACTATCGGGTTTTACCATTCCTAACAGCATTTTTAGGAATGTTGATTTTCCTGTTCCGTTCTTTCCTACTATTCCCATCTTTTCGTATCGGGCAAAGTTGTAGTAGAACTGATCGAGGATTTTGAGGTCGCCATAAGATTTTGAGATATATTTTGCCTCAAATATTTTTGAACCTAAATAGGTGGCTTTTACTGCAAGTTTTACGTTTCGCTCTTCGCGACGCATCTTTGCTCGTTGCTCTATCTCGTAAAATCTATCAATGCGTGATTTGGCTTTTGTTGCTCGTGCTTGTGGTTGACGGCGCATCCAGTCTAACTCGGTGCGATAGAGGTTGTTCATTCGGGCTGTTTCGGCATTGAACACAGCTAAACGCTCCTCTCGTTTTGTGAGGTAGTATTGATAGTTGCCTTCATAGTGATACAGCCCAAGTGCATCAATCTCTATAATATCTGTACATACTCTATCAAGGAAGTAACGGTCGTGCGTCACCATCAGCAACGCTCCCGATATTCTACGTAAAAACTCCTCTAACCACTCTACCATTTCGAGGTCGAGGTGGTTGGTTGGCTCATCTAATATCAATAGGTCTGGTTCTCCTATCAAAACATTGGCTAATGCTACTCGTTTTAGTTGTCCACCCGAGAGTTCTCCTATCTTTTGATTAAAGTCGTGAATTTTAAGTTTTCCTAATATCTGCTTTACTCGCGATTCATAATCCCATGCTTTGAGCATATCCATCTTTACCAATATCTCTTCAAGGTTTTCGGTATCGGGATTGAGCATTGCTCTTTCGTATTGGGCTACGGTTTGTGCTACCTCATTATCGGAACGCATACAGGCATCTAACACTGTGAGTTCTGCCGGAAATGAAGGTGTTTGTGATAGATAGCCTACTCGTAAATCGTTACGGAAGGTTATTCGTCCCGAATCGTAATCCTCCTCCCCTGCTATTATATTTAAGAGGGTTGTTTTTCCTGTTCCATTTTTTGCTACTATGGCTATACGCTGATTCTCTGCTACTCCGAAAGAGATATTTTCAAATAGCACTTTTGCTCCAAACGACTTGGTTAGGTTTTCTATTTGTAGGTAACTTATCACTTGCTTTAATGTTTTATTAACTTAAATTCTTTTGTTACTGCTTGGGGTATCTCGTGTGTGTAGTGTGTTACATAGACAAGTGTTTTTCCCTTGCGGTCACAAAAACTCTCTATTATTTTTGATGCTCGTTCTTTGTTTGCTACGTCTAATCCGTGTAGTGGTTCATCTAATATTATAAGGTCAGGATCTTTTACAAAGGCTCGTGCCAATAGTGCCAACCTTTGCTCTCCTGATGATAGCGTCAGAAACGAGCGGTGTGCTATATCTTCTATTCCAAAACATTTTATCCACTCCATTGCAATAGTCTCTTGCTCTGGAGTGCATTTACGAAATACGCCTATTGAATCAAAAAATCCTGATGCCACGATACGCAACAGAGGTATATCTTCCATAAAATAGAGGTGCATCTCGGGAGATACGTATCCTATTCGGGATTTTATATCCCAAATACTTTCTCCTGTTCCGCGTTTGCGATCAAATAGATATAGTGTGTTTGAATATGATTTTGGATTGTCGGCATAGACCAAACTCAATAGTGTGCTTTTTCCCGAGCCATTTGGACCTGTTAATGCCCACTTCTCGCCATTCTTTACCTCCCAATCAATATTCTTCAGTATTGTCCTGTTACCGCATACTATATTTACATCTTCCATTCTAAAGGTTACTTGATGCTCTGATGCCTCTCTTAGTTTCTCGGGTAACAAAGGTTCAACCGAAGAATAGTTGAATAGTTGGGTATGTAATGCTGTATCTGCAATAAATTCTTGTCGTGTTCTTGCTCCCATACACTCCATATCCTTAACAGGCATTACGTGTGTTACTATCTCGGGAACATCGGCAGGATTTGATAATAGTAGTAATAGTTGCATTCCGTTTATCTTTGCCATTGAAGAGAACATCGCATCGAGACTTTTTCGAGATGCCGAGTCTAATCCTATATATGGGTTATCTACTATCAATAGTTTGGGATGCGTTAGTATTACTTTTATTAATAGGAATTTTCGGAGTTCTCCGCTTGACAGAAATATTATGCTCTTATCAAGTATATCTGTTAGATTTAGCATCTCAAAGAGTTGTTCAATTTCAGAGAGTGGTGCTATGGGTTGTAGTATCTCTTTTACAGTTACAACTCCTTCGGCATCTTGCGAATGCCATCGTTGTTGATAGTAGGCGGTTGTGCCATCTACCATTGTATATATATCTTTAAATGCTATTGTGCGTATTGCTTCAAATAGTGGCTCGTTAAAGTTATATTTTATCTCTCCGTCTAAATCACGCAAGGCTATTCGCCCCTGTATCATATTTGCTAATAGCGATTTTCCTGAGCCATTTGCGCCTACAATAGCCCACTGCTCGCCTTTGTTTATATTCCACATTATGGGTGTTTTAAACCTAAACTCAGACATTCGTGGAACTGGGTGTATTAGTGATATTAGAGTGTTCATATTGTTTTGTTCTATTGAAGTACAAATTTACTACCTTTTGGGGAGATATGAAATATTAACACTGTTATGCTGTTATATTCAACTCTTTCATTCCTATTGTCATATAGGAGCGAGCGAGGTCGGTTGGTTTTATTACATCATTGTTCCAAACTACTATATCTATATCAATTATTACTTTTCCTTCTGCTTTATGCTCTGGTAAACGTCCTGCTTGGCATTCATACTCTTTCAGGCGGAGTTTTAACTCTTCGAATGTTGCCGATGTGGTAATAACTCCTACGCAATTGTGGTAGTTGGGTTGGGGTAATGAGCCAACGGCTACGGTTTCATATATTGATGAGAATTGCACCTCACTAACCATCTTTAATATATCTGCACAGCACTCCTCTACTCTTTGCTTTGCTGTGGGTATGTTTGAACCAATACCTATTATTGCTCTATTCATTATTATGCGATTTTAGGGTTATTAATGTTATCTCGGGATATGCTCCTAAACGGAAGGTGAAGAGCGTGCATCCTATTCCATCGTTTACATAGAGTGATTGTTCTCCCTCTTGATATAATCCACTCCACCAATCTCCTCGCAACGATGCTAAAGAGTATTGTGTATCTCCAAACGAGAATTTTAGTTGCATTGCATGGGTATGCCCAGAGAGTGTTAGATTTATATTTGTTTCATCTAACACCTGTTGCCAATGCTCAGGGTTATGAGATAACAAGATTTTATATTTATTATCATTGAGTGTATGATACGATTTATTCAAATCGCCATAACGCGGAAATGGTGGATTTCCCCAATTCTCAACACCAATAACCACTATTGAATCTCTTTCTCTAACGATTGTGTTACTCTCATTGTTAAGCATTATCCAACCCATCTCTTTTTGATAGGTTTTAAGATTTTGCAAGTTGTTTTGTTTTTCAGAGAGGTTTTTCCAATTTACATAATCGCCGTAATCGTGATTACCTAATACTGAATATACGCCATCTTTTGCTTTCAGTTTTGAGAGTTGAGTTTTATATATGAGTAGTTCATCGGCAGAGAGTGTTACTACATCGCCTGTTATACATACGATGTCAGGATTTAGAGAATTTATCTTCTCTACCATACTTGTAATAAGAGTGGTATCGCCATATAAACTTTTTAAGTGCAGGTCTGATATTTGAACTATTTTAAAGTTATTGAAGGCTACGGGCAGTTGCTTAGACGTTATTTCAACGTTGTTACATACTATCTTTTTTCTGCCTACTGCCATACCGTATAGTAATGTTGTAAATAGAGCAATAGAGATTATTGTTGCTACTATGGTAAAATAGTATTTTCGTTTTTTACTCCATATCTTTTGAAGATAATCTAATGGCGAAATTATTAAGAATATTATTTTGGGTAGAGTGATAAGAAAGAATATAAATACTACAAGTTCAATATTCTGGCTTATTATAGTTGTATTTTTTACAAATATTAGTGACACAAACACTAAAAAAAGTATATATACTAAAGTATTTATACTCCATATTACCACCTTAAAAATGGTATTCCTGAAACGATTTGGAAGTTGTTTAATGATGTATATATCTGACAATATATTAATTGCTAATAGTATCATTGACAACAATAATGAAATTCTCATTTTCTCAATATTTTATAATGTTCCAAAATTACACAAATTATTTTGTTTAAAATTACCATCATATCATTATTTATAATTAATTTTGCACGATATAAGTTTTTTACGCATATAATTATATTTATATATAAATCATGGATTGGTTAAGTAATCTTATTTTTACTCCAGGTTTAGCAAATACTGTAATATTATATTCATTTATTATTGCTGCGGGAGTTTGGTTGGGTAAGAGAAAAATTTTTGGTATTTCTCTTGGTGTTACATTTGTTTTGTTTATTGGTATTTTAGTTGGTCACTTTACCGACTACTTCTCAATTAACAAAGATGTATTGGATTTTGCTAAAGAACTTGGACTTATCTTGTTTGTTTATTCTATTGGTTTACAAGTTGGACCAGGATTCTTCTCATCTTTCAAAAAAGGTGGTATGACTCTTAATGCCTTAGCATTAGGTGTTATCCTGTTGAATATTGCCACTGTTATTTCGATATACTTCTTAACCGATGCAAGAATGGAAGATTTGGTTGGAGTTCTTTCAGGTGCTGTTACCAATACTCCCGGATTGGGTGCTGCCCAACAGGCTCTTGAACAGTTAGGAAAATCTTCTGATATTCCAAGCACTGCTGCCGGTTATGCTGCCGCTTATCCTCTTGGAGTTGTAGGTATAATTATATCAATGATTGTAATCAAGAAGATTTTTAAAATAAGTGCCACCAAAGAGAGCAAACTTATTGAAGAGGAGAACGAAGCATCTGTTCAAAAACCTATGATTGTTAGTCTTATGGTTGAGAACAAAATGTTAGATGGTAAAACTCTTAAACAAATTCTTGATTTCTTAGGAAGAGATTTTGTTATCTCGCGTATTAAGAAAGAGAGTGGAGAGGTTATAATCCCTCAATCAACTACCGTTATAAACAAAGGTGACTATATGATTTTGGTACTCTCTCCTTCAGATGAGGAGGCTGTTGAGGCTTTCATTGGTCAAAGAGTTGAGATGGATTGGGATGCTATTGATGCTCCTGTTGTTTCTCGCAGAATATTAATTACTAAACCTGAATACAATGGTCGTTCTATCAGTTCTCTAAAACTTCATGCAGGTTTTCAACTTAACGCTACCCGCGTAAATCGTGCTGGTATGGACCTTGTTGCGGCTCCTAACTTAAAACTTCAAATGGGTGACCGTATAACTGTTGTTGGTAAGTTAGAGGATATTAACCGTCTTGCTGACCGTATGGGTAACTCAATGAAACGCTTGAATGAGCCAAATATGATTACCATCTTTGTAGGTATTCTATTAGGTATTATCTTAGGAAGTATTCCTTTCCAATTCCCCGGAATGAGTACCGCCATGAAACTTGGTTTGGCTGGTGGTCCGCTAATTGCCGCTATTTTAATTGGCCGCTTTGGATATAAACTAAAACTTATTACATACACATCAACAAGTTCAAGTTTAATGTTACGCGAGATTGGTATCTGCTTATTCCTTGCCAGTGTGGGATTCTCGGCAGGTGGAAGTTTTGTTGATACTATCGTAAGTGGTGATGGTCTTTGGTGGGTTCTTTGGGGATTCATTATAACTACATTACCTCTTTTGATTGTTGGTACTATTGCACGTCTTAAATTCAAACTAAACTATTGTACCATGATGGGATTAATGAGTGGTAGTATGACAGATCCCCCAGCTCTTGCATACGCTAATAAGTTAGCAAATAATGATGCTCCTGCTGTTGCATACTCTACTGTATATCCACTTACTATGTTTATGCGTGTTTTAACTGCTCAGTTATTGATTTTAATATTCTGTGCATAAATTGCTTTTTTGAGTTGGGTATAGTTTAACTTTTGTATATATTTGTACTATTCTACTACTCACGAGAAGAAGAGAAATTTTTTATTGATTAATTATTTTTTAATAGAGATATAATGTTTTCAGGTATTGTAGAGGAGTTTGCTACTGTTACTCGCCTTGAAGAAGAGGGTACAAACTTAAACATTACAATGAAGTGCAGTTTTACTTCGGAACTTAAGATAGACCAAAGTGTTGCTCACAATGGTGTGTGTTTGACTGTTGTAAAGATTAATGGTGAGGAATATACCGTTACTGCTATTAAAGAGACTTTAGAGAGAAGTAATTTAGGCTTGTTGAATGTTGGCGATAAAGTTAATGTTGAACGTAGCATGATGATGAATGGCAGATTAGACGGGCATATTGTTCAAGGTCATGTTGACACTACTGCTGTTTGCACCGAAGTTAGTGAGTGCAACGGAAGTACATACTTTACCTTTGAGTATGAGTTTGATAAAAAGATGGCAGCTGAAGGTTATATGACTGTTGAAAAAGGCTCTGTTACTGTTAATGGTGTCAGCCTTACTGTTTGTAATAGTTGCGACAACTCATTCAGTGTTGCTATCATACCTTACACTTTTGAGAATACTAACTTTCATACTTTCAAAGTTGGCACAGTTGTAAACCTTGAATTTGATATTATTGGCAAATATATTAGCCGTCTTCAAAAATATACATCACAAGATTAATTTATAAAACTAAAATAAGTTCACTAAATATTATGAGCGACCAAAGATATAACCTTCGTGGAGTTTCAGCATCGAAAGAGGATGTACATAACGCAATTAAAAATATTGATAAGGGTATTTTCCCAAAAGCATTCTGTAAAATCATTCCCGATATTTTAGGTGGTGATGATGAGTATTGTAACATTATGCACGCTGACGGTGCCGGTACAAAATCTTCATTAGCATACCTATATTGGAAAGAGACCGGAGATATTTCGGTTTGGAAAGGTATTGCTCAAGATGCTTTGATTATGAATATTGATGACCTTCTTTGCGTTGGTGCTACTGATAATATTTTGGTATCTTCTACTATTGGAAGAAATAAACTTCTTATCCCCGGCGAGGTTATATCGGCTATTATAAACGGTACTGATGAACTTCTTGCTGAGTTGCGTGAACTTGGTGTTAACGCATACGCAACTGGTGGCGAAACTGCCGATGTTGGCGACTTGGTTAGAACTATTATTGTTGACAGTACTGTTACTTGCAGAATGAAGAGAAGTGATGTTATATCAAATCACAATATTCAACCGGGCGATGTAATTGTCGGTTTATCATCATACGGACAAGCAACATACGAAAAAGAGTATAATGGCGGTATGGGTAGCAATGGTCTTACCTCGGCTCGTCATGATGTATTCTCAAAATATCTCGCAGAGAAGTATCCTGAGAGTTACGACGCCGCTGTTCCTGATGATTTGGTTTATTCAGGTGGATTGAAACTTACCGATGCAATTGAGGGATTGGATATTGATGCAGGCAAGATGGTGTTATCACCAACACGCACATACGCTCCTGTTATAAAGAAGATTTTAGATGCTATGCGTTCTAAAATTCATGGTATGGTACATTGTTCTGGTGGTGCTCAAACAAAAGTTCTTCACTTTGTTGATAACGTTAGAGTGGTTAAAGATAACTTATTCCCTGTTCCTCCTCTATTCAAAACCATTCAAGAGCAATCGGGTACTGATTGGAAAGAGATGTACAAAGTGTTCAATATGGGACACCGCATGGAGATATATCTAAGTCCTGAGTACGCTGAAGAGGTTATTGCTATAAGCAAGAGTTTCAATATTGATGCTCAAATTGTGGGACGTGTTGAGGCTTCGGAGAAAAAAGAACTTATCATAAAATCTGAATTCGGAACTTTTGAATATTAATTCTTAACTTTCTAATAAAAGACCTATGAACACTGTTTCAAAAGAGATTATCGATAAACTAAGACAGTTATCGGACCTTTTAGTTGTTATTAAGGATAGTGGCAACAACACTCCGCAAATTCTTAAAGAACTTGCTGTTGAAAAGTGTTCTGAAATTTATAAAGCTCTTTGCCCGGATGAAGATGTTGTTGAGTATAAAATAGATACAACACAAAACGAAGAGGAAGTGGATGATGTTGAAGAGAGTCAAAAGAGCGAAGAGGTTGAAGATTTTGAAGATGAGATTTATACCACTTCAAATGATGTTATAGACTCTGACAATGAGAACGAGCCAACAGAGGAAGTTAAAGAAGAGTGCGAAGATATTGAGGTTGATAATAGAGAATATGATTATACCCCACAAGAGGTTAAGACTGATGTTCAAGAGTTTGAAATTGACGAGGATACCTCTTTGACAGAGGAAGATAATTACATTGATACCCAAGATACAGAAGTGGAGGAAACAATAGAAAAGAAAGAGGATACTTACGTTTATAGTGACCTTGAAAATGAAGATGAGCCTCCATTTGATGTTGAGTACATTGATGATAAAGAAGAGGTTGAGAAGTGTGTTGAGGATGATGAAAACTCTATTACAACCAATAAAGATATTGACCTCTTTGCCACAAAAGAGAGTTTCAAAAAATGTAATCACAAAAAGATTCGCTCGGTATTGAGTATAAATGACATATTCCTATACAAAAGAGAGTTGTTTGGTAACAGCGACGTTGATATGACCGATATGTTTGATAGCATAGATGAAGCAGAGTCGTTTAATGATGCGATGGAGTATATCAACGAATATTTTGCCTCTGATGTTGAGACTGAAGATTTGGTTATTGAGTTTATTGAGAGAGTTAAACAATGTTTTGAATAAAAGAGATGGCAAAACTATATATTGTTCCCACTCCCGTTGGTAATCTCGAAGATATAACTCTACGTGCTTTAAGAGTATTGAAAGAGGTTGATTGCATCTTGGCAGAGGATACCAGAACGAGTGGTATTCTACTGAAACACTTTGATGTAAAATCAAAACTACAACCACACCATAAATTCAACGAGCATAAGACTATTGAGAGTATTGCCCAACGCATAAAAGGTGGCGAAAATATTGCTCTTATTTCAGATGCCGGAACTCCCGGTATCTCAGACCCCGGTTTTTTACTATCGAGAGAGTGTGCCAGACAAGGTGTTGAGGTTGAGTGTCTGCCCGGTGCTACCGCTTTTGTTCCTGCCATTGTGGCTTCGGGCTTACCTTGTGACAGATTCTGTTTTGAGGGCTTTTTACCACAAAAGAAAGGCAGAGTTTCAAGATTAACCGAACTATCGACTGAAGAGCGTACTATTATATTTTACGAGTCGCCATACCGCATTGTTAAACTTCTTACTCAAATCTCTGAGATATTTGGAAGCGAAAGAGAGTGTGCCGTTTGCCGAGAAATATCAAAACTTCACGAAGAGATTGTAAGAGGCTCTATTGCTGATGCTATTGCTCATTTCTCAACTCACGAACCTAAAGGCGAGTTTGTTGTTGTTGTTGCAGGAAAATAGCATTTATAATTAAGTATTAATATTAATTACTCAGCCCCGTTAACAAGCCTATGCTTGTTGAATCTGCTCTCGCTCGGCATTGTTCAAACATATTTGGCTCGGCTCTTGCTCAATCACAGAAACCCTAATTTAAAAAAACTCTCCTCTAAATAAATATTAATTTGATATAAAAAATTTTTACATTTTTTGAAATTGCATTTCTAATATATACTTTCGTGAAAAATATAAAATTATAGATTTATGAATAAGAGTTTATTATCGCTACTATTTAGTGGTTGTATATTGTGTGTTGTTTCGTGTCAGAAAATAAGTAATGATGAGAGTGCGGCATTAAAGCAAGAGAACGATTCTTTAATGTTGGTAAACGCTCAAACAAAGGCAGAGTTTGAAGAGGTTTTAATGCTTATAAACGAAATTCAGGCAGGTTTTAACGAGATCAAGAGTGCCGAAAACTACATTGTTGTTAACAACAACATTGGTGATGATTTAAGCATGAGTACAAGAGAGAGGATTGCTTCGGATATGACTCTTATTTCAAATATTCTCAAAGAGAACAGAGAGAAGATTAACAGACTTCAAAAACAACTTAGTAATAGCCAAAATGAGTCTGTCCAACTTAAAGAGACTATCAACTCGCTAAATGAGATGATGGATGAGAAGACTCAAATTATTACCAACCTTCAAAGCGAACTTGCTAAACGCGATATAAGAATTGCTGAACTTGATGATGCGGTTACCACTCTTACCCAAATTAATGCTTCTCAAAGTGATATGATACTCTCTCAAGATAGCGAACTCAACAGAGTATATTATGCTTTTGGCACTTCGAAAGAGTTAAGAGAGAATAAGATTATAGAGAAGCGTGGTCGTAATCTTCTAAAAGGTGATTTCAACAAAGAGTACTTTACAGAGGTTGATATGCGTGATGTTACGGCGTTAGAGATTGGCAGTAAAAAGGCAGACATTTTAACTACTCATCCTAATGGTAGTTACTCTATTGACAAGGATAGTAACGGATATTTAACTCTTAAAATTTTGGATCCCCAACTTTTCTGGAATACTTCAAAATATTTGGTTATTGAAGTGGAGTAAAAATTTTGAGAAAAGAGTCTCTTAATTATATTCCAACATTTGACAACTTGGTATATATTGATGAACTTGATTATTTGAGAGAATCTCTATCCGGGAGACTGTTATATATGATAAGTATGGAAGATTCTCTAAAAAAGATATAGAAGAAGGTATAAAATTATTTGAGCAACACAAACGCATAAGGTTTAAAGAGATAATAGTAATATCTGCAGGGAAGCGAATTCATGTGCATCATCATAATAATTAAAAAAAAGCAGTGGCTATCCACTGCTTTATGAGATCACGAATGGGGATGTCTCACTCTGTATTACTACTTAGATACCACCCTTGCGGATGGCCACCGCCCAGGGGTAGCCCACTTCCCGATGAACATCTAATACTTGATGCAAAGATAGTAAAAAATTTTAATATCCATTTATTGTCCTTTCAATTTGTTTCTACACATACGACCTTTGCTATATGATTACAGAATTAAAAGGAGATTTTATTGTAAAAACCCTTGATAGGGAGTTCCTAATAGGAAAATGCCCGTTTGCTTTTTATGAGAAAGTATCGATTCTTGGAGAATGGAAAACTTTTGAGGAGTTTGATAGAGAGGCTCAAATAGAAGGAGTACCAATAAAAGAAGTACTGAAAAAATCGTTTATCTATGATGCAATGTAAAAAAATAACATATAACTATTAAGTAACTAATTATAGATTCTCATTAAGAAGAAAAACAGTTCCATAAATTTATGGCTCTGTTTTTTTATTTTCTTTTTTATTTAATATATATTGGGGTTAATTATTTGATTTTAATAATGTTTGTAACTATTTTTGCAATTTGAGTTAATTTTGCAAAATTAGATATTATATAAATTTAATATGAGAAAGTTTTGTACTCTTATTTTATGGGTATTGTTACTTTGTTTTACAACTCCTGCAATGGCTCAGTTGAGCGAACTATCTGGTAAAGTTATTAATGCGATTGGCAGTGAAACTTCATCTTTTACTACTAATCAATGGTACTTGATGTATAATAGAGGTAGAGGCACATACGCCTACGAACGCTCTAATGGTATGATTTACGTTAAAAATAGCGAAGTTCCTGTTGTTGGAGATAATGCCTCCTCAAAAAGTGCTTTTTTAATTCGTTTGGTGGAGAGTGGCACTACCGATAAATACTATATACAAACAGGCAATGGTAACTATTTTGGAACTTTAACTGAAGGTAACAATAATGGTATTACTGCCAATAAGAGTGTGCTTTATAGTTGTAATACTATTAACGGAAATGTTGGGCACTTCTATTTTAACGATGGCAACAATATGATTATGGATGCCAATGGTCCCGGCGATGCCTCACTTGCAGGTTGGGGATATGGTAATGTAACTTCCACTAATGGCAATAACGACTGGGCTTTATACCCTGTTACTTTAGGTAATCCAACCAATTTATCGGGTGCAGAACTTTTGGAATATCAATTAGATAAATACTCCCTTTTCAGACTTAAAAACAGAAATGCTTATTCTACCGGTTGGAGTAACCCTATGCTATCGGAAAACGATAATAATAATTTAAGCATTAAGGATAAGAGCTCTGATACGGACCTCTCTCAAATTTGGATTATTGAGCCTAATGGTAATGGTTACACTTTGCGTAATGCTAATTCGGGCAGGTATATTAATGATTTATCAACAGGCTCTACAAGCTCTTCAAGTTCTGAACCAAAAGTTTATTATATTAAATACGGAGATAATAACTCAAGCACAAGTACTAACTATATTACTATTAGTGCTACTGATGATTTTTCGGGGAGAAATAGTTTGCACCATCAAAACTATGCTTGTGCAGGTGGTGGACAAAACCTCGTGGTTTGGGATGCAGGAAGTGGTGGAAACTCCACAGCTTCGGATTGGACCTTGGAGGTTGTTACTAATATTACAGAAGATAATATAAAAGACCATTTTACAGAAATGGCTGGTGTGGATACAGAAGTTGTTGCCGGCAAGATTTACAGATTTATCAGCAACTCATACGGGAATGTTATGACTGAACTATTCACAAATAACTCCGTTAAATGTATGCCTCTTGATGAGAACAACTTTGCTCAATATTGGAGAGTGATTGCCAACGGAGATAACTATATTTTACAAAATGTTTTAACTGAACGATATATTCAGGCTCAAAGAGGTACTTTTTCTGTTCCCTACTCTACCGGAACTTCGCAACATACTTTTGCTATTAATAGCAGAGGAGATAAATGGATATCTTCGTTTACCATTACTGATTATAGTACTGTTGGTTTACACTGTGCCTCTTCACAAGAGAACTATGTTGTGGGATGGTATACAAATACAGATGCTTCGGTTTGGCGTGTTCAATCAGTTAATTTAACTGACAACGAGATTGAAGAAGCCCAAGAAAGTTATAATGCTTTTAAGGATTTACAAGATAACAAAGCTGCTATTCAAACTCGTTTAATGTATTTCTTTGAAGATTATGCTTGCACAACTCTTAAAGCTGAATATCAATCGATGACCGATGATATTTTACTAATGAACTTGGAGAATAAAGATATTTCCAATCCTCTATTGCAAGAGATGATTCTTAAAGTTAAAAACAATAGTTGGCAAACTTACGATATTGCTTGGGATAAGACCGAAAAGAGATTCCGTATTGCAGACTATAAGGTTTATAGCGATTGGGATTGGGATGCTTGGACTGCTATTACTCAAAATGGCTATTGTTTTAGCAGATTGAGTAACCCTACCGGTATTTGCGGTAAGAGTGGCGATGTTATTTTGGTTTTTGTTGATAGTGATATTCCAAACGGTGTGTCGCTACAAATAGAGGCAGTTAATGGTACAAGTAGCGCCGGAGTTACTTCTCCTCTCGCAAAAGGTTTAAACTCTATTATTTTAAGTGAAGATGCAAACTTGTTTATATACTACACTGCCGATGTTACCAACGATGGTTATGGCAACTACTCTTATCCTAAACTTTCGGATATTGCTGATATAAAGATTCATATTGAGGGTGGTAGCGTTAACGGATATTTTGACCTCACAAAAGGAGATAACAACATTGACTGGAGCAAGTTGCAATCTTACCTGCTCAAAGATAGTGAGGTGATTAACTTAAAGACTGACTACTTGATGTTTAATATGAATTGTGAGTTGGTTAAACAATGTTGCCCTGTATATATGGTTGAACTTTTAAATATTTGGGATAATATTATTAAGTCGCAACGCGAACTTATGGGATTTGAGGATTATGAGGGTTATTTTAACAACTTGCTTGTTGCTGCATCAATAGGGAATAGTTATATGTATGCAAGTTCGTATGGTACATATTATAACGAAACTACTCTGCCAAGTGTAATGAACTATGAGGAGATGAACGCAACCGGTGCTATCTGGGGTCCTGCTCACGAGAATGGACATATTCACCAAAACGTTATTAATATGGTGGGATGCACAGAGGTTTCCAATAACTTGTTTTCAAATGTTGCGGTATATAAGCAAGGTCGTTTTACAATGCGTGCCGATGAACTTTCTACTACCATTAATAACTTTGCAAACAATGTGCATTGGACTGCTCGTGATATTTGGGAGCAATGTTTAATGTACACAAAACTTTATTACTATTACCATGTTTTGGGTAATAATCCCGAGTTCTATCCCAACTTGTTTAGATCGTTGCGTAACGATCCGTTGGACAGAAGAAAGGGTGTTACCATAAGGCTTAAAGATGAGAGTTTGAAATTTGTCCGCCACGTATGCGATGTTGCCGGAGAGGACTTAACTGAGTTCTTCAAAGTATTTGGTTTCTTCGAAACGCCACAAAATAATGGTAATGATTTAGGTTTCCACAAGGACGATTATGGTGATTTCTATATTGACACAAACCCAACTACTACGGCTGAAGATATTGAGGCTACTCTTGAGTATATTAAGAGTAAAAACTATCCTAAAAATAGCAGCATCATCTTTATTGATGACCGTATTAAACCATCTCCTGCAAACTACGATGGGATGCCTATTGGTGCTTTAAGAGGCGACTTTAATAATGAACACCCAATAGGTGAGGTTGGTGACGTTGGTCAATATAACGACTACTCTGAAGAGTTTAAATGTAATGGTTACAAGTTTACTTCAAGCAATGGTAATGTTACTATTGAGGGTGAGGGGGCTGTTGGTTTTAAAGTGTATGACCAAAACGGAGAGTTAGTTTATATATCAAATACTAAAGAGTTTACTATACCAACCGATATTTTAAACTCATTAGGTAGTAACTTTGAAATTATGGCAACTGAAAGTAATGGCGAGGATATCACTATTGCTAATGCAAATGAAACTCTATATAATTTAGATGTTTATTATGGCAAGAATGAGAAGAAGACTATCTACTCAAATGGAGAGGCTATTACCCTACCCGATAATGCTCTTGCTTTTGTTACCGGTAGCAACAGATATGATGTCCCTTCAACTTTGACAAATAGCCAAAATGTTATTAATGCCTATAATATGGCTTCTGAGGTTGTTTTAAAAGATAATGTTGGTTTCTATGCTCCCTACAACTTTACTGCTGCTGAGGTAAATTTTGACAGAGGTATTGATGCTAACGAAATGAGATTGTTGGTTGTTCCGTTTGATGTGAATAGTAATAGTATTAATGGTGATGTTTACGCTTTTGACAAGGTTGAGGGTAATATGGTAAACTTTACTTCATATAGTGGGGTATTAAGTGCCAATACTCCTTATTTGATTTACTCAGAGAGCAGTGATAATATTGTTGCTCCATTAGAGAACACAACTATCAAGGCGACTCCAAACGCAATATCTATTGGAGATAGCAATGCTTCATTAGTAAGCAGTTATAAGGAAAGTGCTACAATAGGAAACCTTTATGAGTACGTTGTTGGTGGATTTGAGAAGTTACAAGAGGAGTGGTTACCCTTTGAGACTATGTTACAGATTAATGACAGTGAGGTTTTTGACAGATATATTATATCGTTCAATGGAGAGGCAACCGGGATTGAGATTCCAACTAATGACTACTCGATATTCCCTGCCGATGTGTATGATTTGAACGGAAGATTGATTAGAATAAATGCTGACTCTCTTGAAGGCCTTTCAAATGGTATTTACATTGTAAATGGCACAAAAATTATTTGGCAAGATTAGTAATTTTATATTTTAATTTCAAATTAGCGGAGACTCTGAACAAGTGTTTCCGCTTTTTGTTTTTTAGGTATTGATATGATTTTTTTTATTTATTGCGTTGATATTGTGTTTTATTAATAAAAAATTGTAACTTCGCCATATAATATTTTTGTTTTGTCGCTAATTTTCATTCATCATGGAAGAGGTTAATAAAAAAGAGATTATTCTTGTTCAAATTACAGGTGATGATCGTCCAGGTGTTACAAGTGCTTTAACAAACATTTTGGCTAAGTACAATGCTATTGTTTTGGATATTGGTCAGGCTGATATTCATCACTCTTTGTCTTTGGGTATTTTGTTTGTTACTGATAGTATTAATTCTGGGTTTATTATCAAAGAACTTCTTTTTAAAGCTACTGAAATTGGTATAAATATTAGATTCTCGCCCGTTAGCGAAGAGGAGTATAATAGCTGGGTTGGCAGACAAGGTAAGAGCAGATATATTATTACTATATTGGGCAGACGTGTTACTGCTCAACAAATTGGCGAGGTAACAAAAATAGTTGCCGAGAATGAACTTAATATTGATGCTATACGAAGACTTACCGGTCGTATGCCTTTGGAAGAGGTTGAGACTGAAGTAGGTGTTTCATGTATTGAACTTTCGGTCAGAGGTACTCCTAGGGATAAAAACAAGATGCAAGCATCGTTTATTGAACTCTCTTCAAAATTGAGTATAGATATCTCGTTCCAAGAGGATAATATCTTTAGACGTACTCGTAGATTGATTTGCTTTGATATGGACTCTACTCTTATTGAGACGGAGGTTATTGATGAACTTGCCGACCGTGCTGGTGTTGGTAAAGAGGTAAGAGAGATTACCGAATCGGCAATGAGGGGTGAGATTGATTTCCATGAAAGTTTTACTCGAAGAGTTGCTCTTCTGAAAGGTCTGGATGTTAGCGTTATGAAAGATATTGCTGAAAACCTACCAATGACAGAAGGCATTGAGCGTTTAATGAAAACTCTTAAAACTGTTGGTTTCAAAATTGCGATTCTCTCGGGAGGCTTTACTTATTTTGGAGAGTATCTTAAACGTAAATTTGGCATTGACTATGTTTATGCTAATGAACTTGAAGTGATTGATGGCAAACTTACCGGCCGTTATGTTGGAGATATTGTTGATGGCAAACGTAAAGCAGAACTTTTGCGTTTACTTGCTCAAATAGAGAATGTGAATATTGCTCAAACTATTGCCGTTGGTGATGGTGCTAACGATATCCCTATGCTAAACACTGCTGGTCTGGGTATAGCATTCCACGCAAAACCAAAAGTTAAGGCTAATACTAAGCAATCTATTTCGACTATTGGATTGGATGGTATTCTTTATTTCTTAGGATTTAAAGATTCTTACTATAACTCTCCTCTTAATGACTAAACTTTTCAATTTAGAGCAATATGAGATTTATTCATAAACTTTTGCTTTTTATTATACTTATAATTACTACAACCCACACTTTTGCTCAAAGTGTGGGTTTGGTTATGAGTGGTGGCGGTGCAAAAGGTATTGCTCATATTGGTGTTATTAAGGCTCTTGAAGAGAATGAAATTCCTATCGATTACGTAGCAGGAACTTCGATGGGAGCTATCGTTGGAGCTCTTTATGCTATGGGATATACCCCTGAGGAGATGATGGAGGTTGTTAAATCTTCTCAGTTTGAGAGTTGGAGTACCGGGATTATTAACAAAGAGCAACAATACTACTTTAGAAAAAACGATCCTTCTCCTCGCTTTGTTTCTTTAAATATGGGACTTGCCGAAGGTAGTAAAAAGGTGACTACAACTTTTTTGCCTTCGAGTTTGATTAATCCTGTTCCTATGAACTACGGATTTCTTCAACTCTTTTCAATATACACTGCTCAATCGAATGGCAATTTTGATAATCTTTTTGTTCCGTTTAGATGCGTTGCCTCAGATGTATATAACAAAAAAGCGGTTACTTTTAGAGGTGGCGATTTAGGGGATGCTGTTAGAGCGTCAATGACTTTCCCCTTTGTTTTCAAGCCTATTGAGAAGGATAGTATCTTACTATACGATGGTGGGATATATAATAACTTCCCTATTGATGTTATGAGAGAGGATTTTGCTCCCGATTTTATTATTGGCAGCAAAGTTGCAAGTAATCCAACAAATCCCAAAGATGGCAACCTTATGGCTCAAATTGATGCCATGGTTATGCAAAAAACCGACTACAATGTTGATGAAGATGAGGGAGTGCTGATTTCTTTTAAACTGGATACGATAGTTGGATTATTGGACTTTCCTGAAGCAGATATGATTTTTGCATTGGGTTATCAAAAAGGTCTGGATATGGCTGATTCTATTAAGAGTAGGATTGACAGGCGTGTTCCTCTTGCTGCTAAAACCATGCAACGTGCTGAGTGGAAGAGCAAAACTCCTGAGCTTGTTTTTGATAAGATTATTGTTAACGGTGGTAATAATACTCAACAATCATTTATACGTAAACAGTTTGAGGTTGAAAAAGATTCTGCCGGTATTCTCAACATAAAAGGTATGGAGAATGCTTATTATAAACTTATGTCGGATAATAAGATTTCGGATATGCTTCCTCATGCCGTTTACAACGATTCAACAGGGGTATTCTCGTTAGTTCTTAACGCAAACCTCAAAGATAATTTTGAGTTTGGATTGGGTGGATACGTTTCTTCGGGTAGCACAAATATGATGTACTTAGATGCCAAATATAAAACTCTAAGTCTCTACTCGTTAGATGTTGACCTTAACGGATATATTGGTAGGGCATATAACTCAGGAATGGCCTCGGTTAAGTTTGAATTACCAAGCAAAGTTCCTGTATATTTAAAATTAATGGGAGTATTCTCAAGAAAAAAGTATTACGAGAGTGAACGTCTGTTTGTCCAGAAAGAGGCTCCTACATTTATTTTAAACCAAGAGGCCTTTGCTAAAGTGAGAATTGGTTTACCATTCTTGACTAGTAGTAAAGCAGAAATTTCGTTGGGTTATGGTTACTTAACTGACAAATACTACCCTACAAATGTTGTTGATTATGCTAATACTCCAAACGACAAGAGTAATTATAGTCTCTTTATGGGTTCTGTTAAATTTGAACATAACACTCTTAATAATTTAATGTATCCTTGGGTTGGCAATAGGGTTACTATTGTTGGTGAGTTTATATCGGGTAAAGAAAAATATATACCGGGTAATGCGAGTAGTGCTACATACCATAAACAACACTCATGGTTGGTTATGCACGCTAATGCAAGTAAATATTTTAACCCTAACAAACATTTTGGTATAGGTGTTTTAGGGGATTTTTTATTCTCTACAAAGAACTTTAATAATACGTATACTTCTACAATTATTCAAGCCCCCGCCTTTACTCCAACGCCTCATAGTAAAACGGTATTTAACGAGGCATTTAGAGCAAATCAATATATTGCCACAGGTGTTATTCCTATTTGGCATATTGTTAAGAATCTACAACTTAGAGGTGACTTTTATTGTTTTATGCCATTCTTTAAGATTGAACAATCAGCAACTAACCCGGATAAAACTGTTTATGGTAAATTTATGCGAAATCCTGAGTTCTTAGGAGAGATTACTCTTGCTTACAATTTGCCTTTTGCTTCAATTAGTTTGTTTGGCAACTACTACTCATACCCAAGTAAAAACTGGAACTTTGGCATCAACTTTGGTATTCTTATGTATAACCCTAAATTTATTGAGTAGATTATTCAATTATATATATCATATATTCATTTGCAATAAATTGTGTTTAACAAAAAAAATAGGAGCATCTACTTGATACTCCTATTTTACTTATGTTGCGTTTAGATTATTTCATAGCAACAGGCATTAATGCTTTTACTGCATCTTTGTATGCCAATACTCCGCTTTCGCTCAACTCAACTGTTGTTGCATTTCCAAATTGGTCGTAAACGTTTACGTTGTTGTCATCAACAAATGTTAAGAATTTGTGGCTCTCTCCGTTTACTACTGCACTCCAGCTGTCGTCTGTGTTATCATATACCAACTCAACAGTTTCGTTTGTGTTCTCATCTGTGATAGTATATCCTTTTTCGTGGTTGTTGATTACATATTTGCTATTCTCTCCCTCTACAAATTTGCTTCCGTAAACAGGGTTAGTTCCTTTCCAGAACTCAATTGAGTTAATAACCAATACGTCTGCTAATGCTGTAATCTCATATACAGGAATAATCATAAAGCAGAAGAATACTACTTCGTTTACCCATTTGCTACCAATGCTCTTATTCCAATCAAGAGTTTTGTGAGTTAGACCAAATGATCCGATACAAGATGAGAAAGTCAAACTGCAGCATAATACTAATGCCAACGCAATGTTTAGTTTGTTTCTTTTCATAATAAATAAAAATTTATAAGT
Organism: Bacteroidales bacterium; assembly: GCA_017521245.1. Taxonomy (NCBI): domain Bacteria; kingdom Pseudomonadati; phylum Bacteroidota; class Bacteroidia; order Bacteroidales; species Bacteroidales bacterium. The sequence continues at coordinate 142,977 of JAFXDI010000001.1, read as the reverse complement.
GAATACTATGGAGCAATGCTCCTGTTAATAATAAAGTTTATTGGTTTAATATTGTTCCAAAACTAAATAATTAAATTTATATAAACAATATTTTTTTTACTTTTTTTAAATAAAAAAATGTTTCAAAAGATGATTAGATTTTTAATCTATTAATCTTCAGGCATATTTTGTTTATAAAACTGATAGAGTTCCATCACTTTTATTACGTAGGCAATGGTCTCTCTTCCCTTAAAATATCCGCACCTACATACTGAATCGTTATAATATTCGGGAAAATTCTTTAATAGCAACGCTTCATCAACATTTCCAAACCACTCTTGCGGATTCTTTCCATACTTCTCGGCAAGTGCTATTGCATCAAATATGTGACCTAAGCCTGAGTTGTATGATGCCAATATAAATTTTATTCGTTCTTCTTTGTCTTCAACTCTTTTTCTTAAACTTTTGTTCAATGATGCTATATATCGTGTTGCTGCCGCAATATTTTCTCTATTATTTGTCATACTCCATCCCTCATCACTAAAATATCTTGCTGTTACCGGCATCAACTGCATCATTCCTTTTGCTCCTGCCCACGAGACAAGTGATGAATCAAATTGAGACTCGTTATATGCCATTGATGCTAATATTCGCCAATCCCAGCCTAGAGAGTCTGCATATTGTTTAAATAAGTGGTCGTAGGGTGAGATTACTCCATTTTTTAGTGATATTGCCATCTCATTGGGAGAGATATGCTCACTTCCCCACTTACTCATCTTGAAATATTTTTGAAGAGTTGTGATATATTTTTGAGTTTTATTGTTTTGCTCCACCCAAAGGTTTACGCTATCTGCTAATTGACTACTTGTTTTATTTACCAGCCATGAACTCCTTTGAGAAAAGCCTACTGTTAATCCTATATTTAGATTTTGATAGTAACTCTTGTTCAGTGCTGCTGTTACATTGTCGGTTATGGTATAATCTATCTCTCCATTTGCAACTGCATCTATAAATCCTTCGGTGGTTGATGTATCTTGTGTGTTGTAGAGAATGGTTATTCCTCCTCCTAACTCTTCATTAAGGTTTTTTGCCCGAATTTCATATCGAGTTCCTCTCTCTACATACACTGTTTTAGATATCAAATCATTTACTTTTTTTATTACTGTGGAGTCGGAGCGTTGTACCAATACTTGTGTTGTTACCATCTCTGGGCCACAATAGGTGAAGGCTCTTCGTTTTTTTAGATTCTGTGGCATATCATATACTACAATATCGCCTTTCCCTTCTTTTAATAATGTGATTATCTCTTCGTAGGATTGTGCTACAATGATTTGGAGTTGTAGATTATGTTTGTCGGCAAACTGTTTTATAAGTTCATATTCACACCCCATCTCCTCTCCTCGATATATAAAGTATGAGGTGGAGTTTTGCATTGTTATTGCTCGTAGCACCCCTTCAGTTTTTATCTCATTCCAATCGCGATATACAACCTTTTTATCACGATTAGCACATGAGGTGATATATATAAGCAGTAACGATATTAATGCTATTTTAAAAATTGATCTATATCTATTTGAAATCATATTACAAGAAACAAGTTGTTTGTTATATGCTCACTTATTCGTATCTTTGCAAAGTAAAACTATTGAAATACTTCAATATCCTTACTTTTTAGATGAAAAATTGATAATACTATTACAAAGATACAAAAATAATTATTAGAAATGGTAAAACATATAGTTCTGTTTAAGGTTAAAGATTTTGAAAACCCCGAAGATAAGCGTAAAGTTTTAGAACAATTTAGAGATGCCCTTATGGCTTTGCCAGAAAAAATCTCTTGTCTTGTTTCTATTGAGGCTCAAATAAACGAAAATCCTGCTGAAAGTTTTGATTTGGCACTTACTACCGTTTTTAATAACTACGAGGATTTGGCTACTTACGCTACTCATCCCGACCACGTTGCCGCAGCTTCAATATTTAAGGCTGTTGCAGCAGGTAGAGCATGTGTTGACTATACTTTTTAATATTTAAAGACTGAATGGAAAAAATTATTATATATCAGGTACTACCTCGTTTGTTTGGTAATACCACAGAAAATTGTGTTCCCAACGGAACACTGAAGGAGAATGGAGTTGGTAAATTTTCGGATTTCACTCCCGAACGATTGAAAGAGATTAAAAGTTTAGGTACTACTCATATATGGTACACAGGTGTTATTGAACACGCTACCGCTACCGACTATTCGGAATATGGTATTAAACTAGATAACAAATTTATTGTTAAAGGATTGGCTGGTTCACCCTACGCTATAAAGGATTATTATGATATTGATCCTGATTTGGCTGATGATGTTCCTTTGAGAATGAAAGAGTTTGAGGCTTTGATTAATAGAACTCATGAGGCAGGAATGAAAGTTATTATGGACTTTGTTCCTAACCACGTTGCTCGTCAATATGCTTCAGATGCTGCACCAGAAGGCACTGTTGATTTGGGCGGCAATGACAACAATAATTGGGCTTTTTCAACTCAAAACAATTTCTACTATTTACCAGGGCAAAACTTTAGTCCGATTTTTGCCATTGGAGAGGGTGAAAATCATTATAACGAGTTTCCTGCAAAGGTTACAGGTAACGATTGTTTTACTGCTTCTCCTTCAATAAACGACTGGTACGAGACTATTAAATTGAACTATGGTGTTGATTACGCTACTGGATGGTGTCATTTTAATCCTATACCCGACACTTGGTATAAAATGAGGGATATTCTCCTATTTTGGGCTTCAAAGGGCATTGATGCCTTTCGTTGCGATATGGCAGAGATGGTTCCTGTTGAGTTTTGGGAATGGTGTATTGCTCAAGTTCAAGAGAGATACTCTAATATTATTTTCATTGCTGAAGTGTATAATCCTAACCAATACTATAACTATGTTAAGCGTGGCGGTTTTACTTATCTGTATGATAAGGTAGGACTTTATGACACTCTTAAGGATATTGTTAGAGGCCGTCACACTGGTGCTATTACTAAATGGTGGCAATCTATTGGCGATGTTAAAGAGAATATGCTACACTTTACAGAAAACCATGATGAGCAACGCTCTGCTTCGCAATTTTTTGCAGGTGATCCTCATAGAGCATTCCCACTGTTTGCATTGTCGGCATTAATTGACAACAACCCTGTTATGCTATATTTTGGTCAAGAACTTGGTGAAAAGGCTACAGAGGCTGAAGGCTTTAGCGGTGCTGATGGAAGAACTACTATTTTTGATTATTGGAGTGTTCCCTCTGTAAGGGGCTGGATTAAAAAAGGGTTACGTGGTTTAACCGCAGAACAGAAAGATATTAGAAATAAATATAAAAAACTACTTAACATTGCAGCAAAAGAGAAAGCCATAAGCAATGGTCTGTTCTTTGACTTGATGTATGTTAATGGTAATAATGATGCTATCTCAACAGGTAGAAGTTATCTGTTTGCTCGTTTCTATAAAAAAGATTTGTATATTGTGGCTGTTAACTTCCGCTCTCAAGAGGCTGAATTGAACATTAATATTCCTTCGCATCTTTTTGATTATTTCAAAATCACTGAAGGAGAATATAATTGTAAAGAGTTGATTTCGGGAGAGAAAGAGATTAGAAATATATCTCAAGAAACTCCTTTTGCTACTAAATTATTGGCATACGAAACAGCAATATGGAAATGCTCCCAAAAAAAATAGTTCTTTTATAATATTTTCATAGAATAAATTACTATTTTTGTAAAACTTTTAAGAGAGACTATAATTTAAAAATAAATATAAAACTGACTACAATGAGCAACGAAAGACCGGTAAAGGTATTTGCAGGAACAAACACACGCTATTTGGCAGAGAAAATTTGTGAGAATTTAGGATGTCCTCTCGGCAACATGATTATTCAACACTTTGCAGACGGAGAGTTTGCTGTTTCGTTTGAAGAATCAATTCGTGGTTGTGAGGTATATTTAGTACAATCAACATTCCCCAACTCGGACAACTTGATGGAACTTTTGCTTATGATTGATGCGGCTAAACGTGCATCAGCAGCATCAGTTATTGCTGTTGTTCCATATTTTGGATGGGCACGTCAAGATCGTAAAGATCGTCCCCGTGTATCAATTGCTTCAAAACTTATTGCAGACTTACTTAGTGTTGCCGGTATTGACAGATTGATTACTATGGATCTTCACGCTGACCAAATACAAGGTTTCTTTAATGTACCTGTTGACCACCTATATGCTTCTTCGGTTTTTGTTGATTACATAGCATCTCTAAAACTTGAGGATATGGTTATTGCTTCGCCTGATGTTGGTGGTTCAAAACGTGCAAGTACTTACGCTAAATATTTTGGTGTACCTCTTGTTCTTTGCCACAAACAAAGAGCAAAAGCAAATGTTGTGGAGAGTATGATGGTTATTGGTGATGTTGAAGGTAAAAACGTTATTCTTGTTGATGATATGGTTGATACAGCGGGAACAATTACAAAAGCTGCCGACCTAATGATTGAGAAAGGTGCTAAATCGGTTCGTGCAATAGCAAGTCACGCCGTAATGTCTGACCCTGCAAGTGAACGAGTAACAAACTCAAAAATGACAGAGTTAATATTCTCAGACAGCATACCTTTTACTAAAGATTGTCCTAAAGCTCATATCATTAGTATTGCCGAAATGTTTGCAGAGACAATTCGTCGTGCTCACAATAATGAGTCTATTAGTTCACAATACATAATGTAATATTATACTACATTATTATTTACCGAAAGAGACTATCCAACAATTTGTTGAGATAGTCTTTTTTTTATTATGATAGAGTTCATTTGGTTTTTAGGGCAGAATTAGAGGTTATTCCGCTAAAAATGATTATCTTTGCACCCGAAAAATAACAGAGAAATATTAAACACTTTAAGAATGAAAAAATCGATTAAGCAAATTATCTTTACTTCGGTATTGCCTTTAATGGTTTTTACCAGTTGTATTAAAGATGAGTTACCTAATGCAGAGGCCGATATTGTTGATGTATTATTGGGAAAAGATGTTATAATAAGTAAAAAAGTTGAGAATGAACGTATAACCATATTTATCTCTCCTGGTGCATATGGTGATAGAAAAAATATAACTGACATTTCGTTTGTTCTATCTGAGGGTGCAAAAATTATTAGAGGTAATGACAATTTTGACTACTCTACTTCTCATGAAATTGAGGTTATATCAGAGGATGGTAATTGGAAAAAGACTCACGAAGTGAGAATCCTCGATATGACATTCCCTACTGAATACTATTTTGAGAATTGGTCGGAGAACCGCTCAACTACTGGTGTATATGATGACTGTTTTGAGAAGTTAATGGATGAAGACGGTAATGTTTCGGATCTTTACATCTGGGCTTCGGGCAATATGGGATACAGAATTACTGGTAATGGTAAAAAACCTTCTGACTATCCTACCTACAAAACGCTATCTCAAGATGATGCTCACAATGGGGCATACGCTACAATATTGGAGACTCGTTATGTTGGTGCAATTGGTCAAGGCTCTCCTCTTGCAGCTGGAAACCTTTTTATTGGAGAGTTCTCAGGTAAAGGTATCAACATTATGAAAGAGCAGATGAAAGCGACTCGCTTTGGTATGCCTTTCAATAAAAAACCTAAATCTCTAAAAGTTTGGTTTAAGTACAAAAGCGGTGGTGAAATTAATATTTATGATGCCAATGGAGATATTACTGGCATACGTACAAAAGACAACGACAATAGCGGAAATAATCAAAACATTGACAACAAAGACTATGCTGCTATATATGCCGTAATGTTTGACAACGTTAAAGCGAAAGAACTATATAAAGGTAAAAATTACTTAGATGGTAAGACTATTCTTTCGAGTGAGGCTGAGGTTGGTAGAGCAATTCTTTCTGACAATGATAAATATGGAACTCCTACTAACGAAGAGGGTTATCCTAACGAATATGTATTTAAAGAGTTACCATTTACCTTCTCAAAAGAGATAGATCCTGCTCGTTTGGCTAAATACGAGTATAGTATTACTATCGTATTCTCATCAAGTTACTATGGAGCAGAGTTCCAAGGTGCCCCCGGTAGTAAACTTTGGGTTGATGATGTTGAGTTAATTTGCGAATAATCATATTTTAAATAGATAAAGAATGAAAAAGATATATATAATATTGGTTCTTATATTGGCTTGCTTGACTATTGAGGATATAAACGCCGCTAAAGTAAGAGTTAGAGAAAAACGTATTGAAAAGGCTGCTCCTGCCGACAGATTTGTTTTTGCAGCAAAGGCTGGTTTTAATCTTGGAGGTACTGCTCCTATGGGACTCCCCGCTGAGATTAGAACAATTAATTCATTTAAGCCTACATTCTCTTTTACAATATCAGGTACTGCCCAATATAATTTCAACAACAAATGGGGTTTGCAATCGGGTATTAAATTTGATATAAAAGGTATGCAAACTGATACCTCGGTGAAGAATTATCAACTGGTAGTATCAATGGATGGTTCTACTATTGAAGGTGTTTTCACTGGTGATGTTACAACAAAAGTTCGTAATAACTACATAACTATCCCTCTATTGGCAGTTTACGATATATCTCCACGTTGGGACCTTAAATTTGGTGGATATGCTTCATTTATGGTTAATGGAGAGTTCTCGGGTACTGCAACTAACGGATATATGCGTGATGGTTCTCCAATAGGACCTCGTGTTGATGGCGTTGATGCAGTTTATGACTTTACGGATGATATGCGTAAGGTTGATGCCGGTGTGCAAGTTGGAGTGGACTTTATCCCTTATAAACACCTTTTAATATCAGGAGATTTGACTTGGGGTTGTATTCCTCTTTTCAAAAGCGACTTTACCGCAATGAGTTTTAATATGTTCAATGTCTATTTCAACATAGGCTTTGGTTATGTATTTTAATTAACTAATATTAAAAGAAGAGTATGCCTTTAACTATTCCCGTAAATCTTCCTGCAGTAGATTTATTAAAGCAAGAGAATATATTTGTGATGGACTCTCAAAGGGCGTCATCACAGGATATTCGTCCGCTTAAACTTGTGATTTTAAATCTAATGCCTCTCAAAATTACAACTGAGACTGATTTGATAAGATTACTCTCAAACTCCCCTTTACAGATTGAGATTGATTTTATGAAGATTTCGGGACATGTTTCAAAGAATACCCCCATAGAACATATGGAGGCTTTCTACAAAGAGTTTTCTCTTATAAAAAAGGACAACTACGATGGTATGATTGTTACAGGAGCTCCTGTTGAACAACTTGAATTTACTGATGTTTCGTACTGGAACGAACTTACAGAAATTTTTGATTGGGCAAGAACTCATGTTACATCTACTTTGTTTATATGTTGGGCAGCACAAGCTGCTTTGAACTACTACTATAAAGTTCCTAAATATCCTCTTTCGGAAAAGATGTTTGGCGTTTTCTGCCATTCGGTATATAATCGTAAGAATCCTATATTCAGAGGGTTTGATGATGAGTTTTATGCTCCTCACAGTAGACACTCTGAAATTAGAAGAGAAGACATTGATAAGATTAAAGAGATAGAGATTCTTTCAGAGAGTGATGAAGCCGGTATATATATGCTTATGGCAAGAAATGGTCGTGAGATTTTTATTACCGGTCACTCTGAATACTCTCCCAATACTCTTAAAGATGAGTATTTCCGAGACAAAAATAAAGGATTGGAAATTCAAATTCCTCAAAACTATTTCCCTAATAACGACACCTCAAAAGATCCTCAGGTTAAGTGGCGAGCACATGCCAATTTACTATTTTCAAATTGGTTAAACTACTTTGTATATCAAGAGACTCCATACGATATAAAATCAATTAAATAAGAGTATTATGCCTCGTCGTATTGAGTTACTATCCCCTGCACGAGATACTAATATTGCACGAGAAGCAATTCTCCATGGTGCTGATGCTGTGTATATAGGTGCTCCAAAGTTCAGTGCCAGAGTTGCGGCAGGAAACAGCATAAATGAAATTGCCTCGCTGGTTGAGTTTGCTCACTTATATGGGGCTAAAGTTTATGTTGCTCTTAATACAATCATAAAGGACGAGGAGATTAAAGAGGTTGAAGAGATAATCACCTCTCTATACGAAATAGGTGTTGATGCTCTTATTGTACAGGATATGGGTATCACGAAGATGAACATACCTCCTATTCAACTTCATGCAAGTACACAATGCCACAATACATCCATTGAGCAAGTTAAGTTTTTAGAGGAATCGGGATTCTCGCAAATTGTATTAGCAAGAGAACTCAACATCTCTCAAATTGGAGAGATTTGCAACAACTCAAATGTTCCAATAGAGGTTTTTATTCATGGGGCGTTATGCGTTAGTTATAGTGGAAGATGCTACTTGAGTCAGGCTTTAGCAAACAGAAGTGCCAACAGAGGTGAGTGTGCTCAGTTTTGTAGATTAGCATATAATCTTGAAGATGCTGATGGTAATATACTTGCTAAGGATAAGCATCTTTTGTCGCTAAAAGATATGAACAGAAGCAACTCTATTGAGGCTCTGCTGGATGCAGGTGTTACCTCATTAAAGATTGAAGGAAGGCTTAAGGATGTTGAGTATGTAAAAAATATAACTTCTTACTATCGAGGAATTTTGGATGAGATTTTCTCTAGACGCAAGGAGTATGTTGCCGCCTCTTCGGGAAGTGTAAAAGTTAATTTTACACCAAACCCATATAAGAGTTTTAATAGGGGATTTACACCCTACTACGTTGGAGATAAGAGTTTCTGTAATATTGCCTCTATCAACACTCCTAAATCTATTGGAGAGGAGATTGGTATGGTTAAATTGGTTAACTCTAATTTTATCGAAGTTTCTTCAAATGTAGAGCTACACAATGGTGACGGACTTTGCTTTACCTCTAAAGATGGAAAATTCTCAGGTTTTGGCGTTAACAGGGTGGAAGGAAATAGATTGTATCCTTCTTCAATGCCAGAGATTAAGTGTGGTGATATAATATTCCGCAATAGTGATATTAAGTTCTCAAAACTCCTCGCCTCGCCTACTGCCGAGCGTAGAATTGCTATAAAAATGAGTTTGAGTTACTCTCAACCTTTTTTAATGTTGCAAATTTGTGATGAGGATAATAATTCTGTTACAATTAAAGAGGAGATTAAAGTTTTAGAAGTTGCTAAAACTGCTCAAGAGGTAAACCAACAAACACAACTCTCTAAACTGGGGAATACTCCTTTTGTGGCAATAGAGATTGCGATAGAGAAGACTAAAGATTTATTTATTCCTTCTTCAATCTTGGCAAAGATGAGGCGTGATGCCGTTGAACGTCTTATTGGAAGTCGTATGAAAAACTATACACGACCTGAACGAAAAAGAGATTCACTCCCTTGTTATCATCAGGAGGAATTAAGTTTTGAGCTAAACATTGCAAATAGTAAAGCAGAAGAGTTTTACCTTGAACGTGGAGTAAAAAAAATATCTCGTGCATACGAATTAAATCCTGTTGAGGATGCTCCATTGATGACTACTCTACACTGCATTCGCCGCACTTGTGGCAAATGTTTAAAAACCTGCAACGGAAAAGAGTGGAAAGATCCTCTATTCCTTGTTTCGGGTAAAACAAAATTACAACTCCACTTCAACTGCAAGGAGTGTAAAATGGTTATAAAAAAAATATAACTTTTCTCTCAAAAAATTGATAGATTATATTGTTTAAAACTTTCTTTCAAAATATGAGGGAAAGTAGAGATTATTTTCTAAATTTGTAGTTTGAAAATTCTTTTTACTATGATAGAGACTAAAAAAATTAAAACAGCATTAGTATCCGTATTTTACAAAGACGGATTAGACGAGATTATTAAAAAGCTAGACGCTGAAGGTGTTAAATTTATCTCAACTGGTGGTACTCAAAAATTTATTGAGTCATTAGGTATTGAATGTACTCCAGTAGAGCAATTAACTACATATCCATCTATTTTTGGTGGTCGCGTTAAAACCTTGCACCCTGCTATTTTTGGTGGTATTCTTTGCCGCCGCAACCTTGAACAAGATATGCAACAAGCTCAACAATATGGTATTGAAGAGATTGATCTTGTTATTGTGGATTTGTATCCTTTTGAAGAGACTGTGGCATCGGGAGCAAGCGATGCTGATATTATTGAGAAAATTGATATTGGTGGAATTTCTCTAATCAGAGGTGCAGCAAAAAACTATAACGATGTTGTAATTGTTGCATCAAAAGGACAATATGCTCCCTTAATGGAGATGCTTAACAAAAACGGTGCAGCCTCAACATTAGAGGAGCGTCGCTGGTTTGCCAAAGAGGCATTTGCGGTTTCTTCTTCGTACGATTCTGCTATCTTCAACTACTTTGATGGTGGTGAGCAATCGGCTTTCAGAGCTGCTGCTGACAATGCTAAATCGTTGCGTTATGGCGAAAACCCTCACCAAAAAGGAGCGTTCTTTGGTAACTTCAACGAAATGTTTGAACAAATTCATGGTAAAGAGATTTCTTACAATAACTTGTTGGATATTGATGCTGCCGTAAGTTTGATTTCAGAATTTGATGAGACCACCTTCGCAATTCTTAAACACAACAACGCTTGCGGATTGGCTTCTCGCCCCACTCTTCTTGAGGCTTGGAAGTGTGCTCTTGCAGGAGATCCTGTTTCGGCATTCGGTGGTGTATTAATAGCAAATGCTGAGGTTGATGCTGCTACTGCTGAAGAGGTTAATAAACTTTTCTTTGAAATTATTATTGCTCCTTCGTACACCGCAGAGGCTTTAGATATTTTAAAACAAAAGAAAAACCGTATCATCCTTATTCAAAAGAGAGGTATTGATGCAAAAGTTCAATATCGTTCACTATTGAATGGTGTGCTTATGCAAGAGCGTGACTTAAAAGTTGAGTTACCTGAAGAGTTGAAACAAGTTACAAACAAAGCCGTTTCTCCTGAAGAGGTTGAAGACTTACTATTTGCTAATAAAATTGTAAAACATAGCAAATCTAACGCTATTGTTTTGGCAAAAGGAAAACAACTTTATGCAAGCGGTGTTGGACAAACTTCTCGCGTTGATTCATTACGTCACGCTATTGAGAAAGCAAAATCATTTGGATTTAACCTTAACGGTTCTGTTATGGCTTCGGATGCTTTCTTTCCCTTTGCTGACTGTGTAGAGATTGCTCACAACGAGGGTATTGATACCGTAATTCAACCCGGTGGTTCAGTTAGAGACAACGAAACTATTGAATATTGCAACAATAACGACATTGCAATGGTATTTACTGGCGTTCGCCACTTTAAACACTAAAAAATGGGACTATTTTCATTTACACAAGAGTTGGCTATTGACTTGGGTACAGCCAACACAATTATTATAAAAAACGGCAAAGTGATTGTTGATGAGCCTTCGGTGGTTGCTTTGGATAAAAGAACAGACAAACTTATTGCCGTTGGTGAGGTTGCGCGCAAAATGCACGGAAAGACCCACCCCAACATTACCACTATACGTCCATTACGCGATGGTGTGATTGCCGACTTCTATGCAGCTGAGCAAATGATTCGCGGAATGATTAAGAAGGTTGATACACACAAACACTGGTTTGCTCCTTCATTAAGAATGGTAGTATGTATCCCTTCGGGAAGTACTGAGGTTGAGATTCGTGCAGTACGTGACTCTGCCGAACACGCCGGAGGTAGAGATGTATATATGATATACGAACCTATGGCTGCGGCTATTGGTATTGGTTTGGATGTTGAGGCTCCACAAGGAAATATGATTGTTGATATAGGTGGTGGTACTACCGAGATTGCTGTTATTTCATTAGGAGGTATTGTGTCAAACAAATCAATACGTATTGCAGGCGATGACCTAACTTCTGATATTCAAGACTATATGAGCCGTCAACACAATGTTCGTGTTGGTGAGAGAACTGCCGAAGAGATTAAAATAAACGTTGGCTCGGTTTTAACTGAGTTGGATAACCCACCAGAAGACTTCATTGTTCATGGTCCAAACAGAATGACCGCTCTTCCTATGGAGGTTCCTGTAAACTATCAAGAGATTGCTCACTGCCTTGAAAAATCAATTTCAAAAATTGAGGCCGCTGTTTTGAGCGCATTGGAACAAACTCCTCCTGAGTTGTATGCCGACATTGTAAGAAACGGAGTTTATCTTGCAGGTGGTGGTGCATTACTAAGAGGTTTGGACAAACGTCTAACCGACAAGATTGGTATTCCATTCCACATTGCAGAGGATCCATTACACTCGGTTGCAAAAGGTACTGGTATTGCCTTGAAGAACATTGACCGTTTCAACTTCTTAATGCGATAATCGGCTCTAATATTGCGATATGCGCAGGTTGATTGATTTTATAATAGCACATAGCAGTATATTCGTATTTGTAATTTATGTTACAATATCGATTATACTGTTGTTGCGTTTTAACCCATACCAAGAGAGTGTCTATTTTAATTCGGCAAATGCTGTTGCCGGTAGATACTACTCAATAATAGATAATATTACCGGATATATTGGGTTAAGAGAAATCAATACCGAACTACAACAAAGCAATAGTGAACTACAATTACAACTATCGCTACTAAAAGAGGAGATTGAACAAATAAACGAAGAGAGCAATATTGAGGAATACTCAAAAGGGCTTATTCAAAAGAACAAACTTATTGGGATTGCCCGTCCTGTGAATGTTACAACTACTAATGCACACAACTACATAACTATAAACAGAGGTTTAGTTGACGGCATTAAAGAGGGAATGGGTGTGATAAACCGCTCGGGTGTTGTTGGTATCATAAGCACAGTATCTGATAATTACTCTTTGGTAATTTCAATTCTCAATCCCAAATTAAGATTGAGTTGCAAACTTAAAAATAGCGGCTATTTTGGCTCTTTAATATGGGATGGCAAATCGGCAGAATATGCTATCCTTGAAGAGTTACCTCGACACGTTGAGTTTGAGAGAGGCGACACTATTATAACAAGTGGATACTCTTCTGTGTTTCCCGAAGGTTTGATGATTGGAACAGTTGAGGAGTCATCACGTCAGAAGAACGACAACTTTAATGCTATAAAAGTTAAACTATCTACTGACTACTTTAAACTAGGAGATGTTTGCATTATTGACAACATAGAGAGAGAAGAACAAGAGTTATTAAAAGCAAAATGAAAAGGGTTACAGTAGGATATTATTTTATACTTGCAGTTGTATTGATTATTTTGCAAGTAACCTTACTTAGCAACATTGCATTATGGGGTGTTGCTACACCATTTTTATTTTTATATCTAATAATGAAACTTCCTGTTTCTACCTCTCCCAATATTGTTATGACCGTTGCTTTTGCTATGGGACTTACAATAGATATGTTTTTCTCAACACCCGGGGTATATACATTATCGTCAGTTGTCACAGCTTTTATGCGAAGACCTTTCATTACTTTGGTTTTACAACATGAGGATGACTATGGAACAATGTACCCTTCAATAAGGACATTGGGTACTGCTCCATTTACAGTGTATGCCCTTATTACAGCATTTACATTCTCTGCCTTAGTATTTATAGTTCAATCGTTTTCACTATACTCCCCTCTCCATCTTATACTTAAGATAGTAACCAGCACTCTGTTTACTTACATAATGATTATGTGTGCAGAGTATATTCTTAAAGAGAAAAGATGAGAAAGGACTACAATCTTGAAAAGAGGAAATATATTATTGGCGGATTTATTGTTGTTATTGCCATTATATATATTGTTCGACTATTTATGCTACAAATAGTTGATACCGATTATAGGCGTTTTGCCGAGGGCAATGCTTTTCTGAAAAAGGTTCAATATCCGTCAAGAGGTATGATTTATGACAGAGAGGGACGTTTGATGGTTTATAATCAATCGGCTTACGATGTGATGATGATTCCACGCGAAGTTAAGGAGTTTGATACTTTGGCTTTTTGTAATGCAATAGATATTACAAAAGAGGAGTTTGAACAAAAGGTAAAGAGAATGAAGGATAGACGCTACAATCCAAGTTATTCATCATATACTCCGCAACTTTTAATATCTCAAATGTCGGCTGAGGAGTACGGAAGACTTCAAGAGGTTTTGTATAAGTTCACCGGTATATATGTTCAGAACAGGGTTATCAGAGAATATAAATATGACATTGCCGGTTCTCTTTTAGGCAATATCAGAGAGGTTTCCTCATCGGATATTGAGAATGACTCATACTACAAATCAGGAGACTATACTGGCGACTTGGGTATTGAGAAATCGTATGAGAAATATCTTCGTGGAGAGAAGGGTATTGAAATTCTTCTTCGCGACTCAAAGGGTAGAATTAAGGGAGAGTATGAGAATGGTAAATATAACGAAGCACCTGTATCGGGCAAAAACTTAACACTCTCTATTGATGCCGAACTTCAGGCATACGGAGAGTATTTGATGCAAAATAAAATTGGTGCAATAGTTGCCATTGAGCCATCTACCGGAGAGATATTGGCTATGGTATCTGCTCCTACATACAAACCCTCATCACTGGTTGGTAGAGAAAGAGGTAAAAACTATGCAAAACTTGTAAAAGACAAATATAAACCTTTGTACGACAGGACTATCATGGGAACATATCCTCCCGGCTCTACTTTTAAACCAACTCAATCGTTAATATTCTTACAAGAGGGCATCATAAAACCATCTACATCATACCCTTGTCATGGAGGATTTATCTCAGGAAGGCTTAAAGTGGGATGTCACCCTCACAGTGCCCCTATTGCTATGAAACCTGCATTAGCAACATCGTGCAACGCATATTTCTGCTACGGATTTAAGGCAATGCTCGACAACAGAACAAAATATGAACGTACAGATGAGGCATTTACTCTATGGAAAGACTATATGGTTTCAATGGGATATGGTTATAAATTAGGTGTTGACCTACCCGGAGAGAAACGTGGTTTTATACCCAATAGCGAATATTACGACAAGTATTACAGAAAAGGACGCTGGAAGGCACTAACTATAATTTCAGTATCTATTGGTCAGGGCGAGGTGTTAGCAACTCCTTTACAGATTGCCAACCTATCTGCGACTATCGCCAACCGTGGTTACTATTATACCCCTCACGTTGTAAAGCAGATACAAGACTCTGAAATTGACTCTATATACACTAAACGCCACACCACAATGGTTGAAAGTAAATACTATGAAGATATTGTTGAGGGTATGCGTATGGCTGTAACTGACGGAACATGCCGCATAGGAGAGATTGAAGGAGTAGATGTTTGTGGTAAGACCGGTACTGCACAAAACCCTCATGGTAGAGACCACTCAGCATTTATGGGATTTGCTCCTAAAAACAATCCTAAAATTGCTATAGCGGTATATGTTGAGAACGCAGGTTTTGGTGCAACATACGCAGTTCCAATAGGCAGTTTAATGATGGAGAAGTTCCTAAACGACACTATTGCAACAGACCGCAAACCATTAGAAGAGAGAATGGCTAACTCAAACACAATTATTTACAGTGGCGTCAAGAAACACTAACATAAACATATTGTCACAAATTGACAAACCTACGTTGGTTCTCTATATAATACTGGTCTTATGGGGCTGGGTTACCATCTATGCCGCAAGTTATAACTTTGATGACACATCAATTTTTAGCATGGATAGCCGTGCCGGTAAGCAACTTTTATGGATGGGACTTACTACAATTTTGGCTTTTGGTATATTATCAATAGATCATCGCAAATTTGAAGCATACGCCTATCCCCTATATGCCTTAACTATATTTATACTGATATTAACCATATTTATTGCTCCAAATGTAAAAGGCTCACACTCGTGGATTGTTCTTGGACCTGTAAGGGTACAACCTGCTGAGTTTTCGAAATTTACAGTAGCATTATGCCTTGCTCGGTTTATAAGTGCATATAACTTTACACTCAAAAATTTATCAAATCTTGTTAAGGCAATATTGCTTATTGTAGTTCCTGCTTTGATAATAATACTTCAGAGAGAGACAGGATCGGCTCTCGTATATTTAGCATTTACGTTAGTTCTTTTCAGAGAGGGAATGTCGGGACTAATTCTTTTGACAGGAGTTGGCTCTATTACATATTTTATATTGGCTCTTAAATATGCCGAAACATTCTGGGGGATAACTTGCGTTGGTGATTTATTGGTACTAATCTTAATATTAGGAGTATTGGTAATGATGACAACATTGAGATATAAGAAGCGTGGAACGTTTAGAAATATGCTTATAATATGCTCCTCTATTGCATTGATCACTGGAATTATAAACATATTTACTCCTGTAAATTGGGAATATGCTTTGTATGCAATGATTTTGGCTACATCAATATACACCTTTATTCTATCTGTTAAGACAAACACAACAAAACTACTTTTACCAATAGGTATTGCTGTGGCATCAATACTTTTTATGCTATCAGTAAATTACATGTTTAATAATGTATTGGAACCTCACCAACAATCAAGAATAAAGGTTTCGTTTGGTATGGAAGATGATCCACGAGGAGTGGGTTATAATGTAAACCAATCTAAAATAGCAATTGGCTCCGGAGGTTTCTTTGGCAAAGGATACTTATCGGGAACACAAACAAAACTTAAATATGTACCTGAGCAGGATACCGACTTTATATTCTGTACCGTAGGCGAGGAGTTTGGTTTTGTTGGTTCAACATTCTTAATTTTATTGTACGTTTCATTAGTATTAAGGATTATTACTTTGGCAGAACGACAACGCGATGCCTTTGCAAGAGTTTATGGTTATTGTGTTGCATCTATATTTATATTTCACATAGTAATTAATCTTGGAATGGTTCTGGGAATATCTCCTGTAATTGGAATACCCCTACCCTTCTTCTCATACGGAGGCTCTTCGTTGTGGTCGTTTACTATTTTACTATTTATTCTGCTACGGATTGATGCCTCTCGTACCGAAAGAGGCTATTAAATGAATATATTATCAACCTTTTTGAAAAACATAGTAGTATCATAGTTCGCTATCAATCAATAATATAGAAAGAACATAAAAAATATTTTAAAAAAAAGTTGAATAAAAGTATTGCCAATTAAAAAAATTGTAGTACTTTTGCATTCGGAAAACGGTTCCATAGCTTAATTGAATAGAGCATCTGACTACGGATCAGAAGGTTGCAGGTTTGAATCCTGCTGGAATCACAAAGATTGTACTTAAGTACAGTTTTTTTTAAGGGAAACCTTAATAGTGGTTAAAGGGAAACTTCTCCACTAAAAATGCGGGAATAGCTCAGTTGATAGAGCATCAGCCTTCCAAGCTGAGGGTCGCGGGTTTGAGCCCCGTTTCCCGCTCTAACATCCAAAACGAGTGAGGGTACAGCGGTAAATATGAAAAACACTCTCACAGGTTTGTAGAGTAATACAGACCGCCAAATTTAGGATGACAATATATATTCGCCCAAGAAGTTGAATTGTCAAGTGTAACGCCATAAAAGAGCAGTTATGACAATTTCAAGCTTCTTTTTTTTATATCTATATTTTAATACTATAAAAGAGATATAAATAACTTATTTTTGATATGTTATTCAATATACAATATAAATAAAGGACAGAATACTCTGTCCTTTATTTATATTGCTTGTTTTAATTTTTCTTATCAAGTATATCTATTTTCCTATACAATAATAATCAAAACCAAGTGACATCAACTCCTCTGAATCATAAATATTCCTGCCATCTATTATTAGAGGATTACTCATTACTCGCTTAACAACTTGCCAGTTTGGTAGGCGAAATTGTTTCCACTCGGTTAGTATTAGCAGAGCATCAGCATCTAAAAGGGTATCGTACATATCTGTTGCGTATTCAACATCTTCTCCTAAACGGCGACGACACTCATCCATAGCAACTGGGTCATACACCTTTACTACCGCTCCAGCTTGTTTTAAGAGTGATATGGTTACAAGAGATGTTGCCTCTCGCATATCATCTGTTTCCGGTTTAAACGATAAACCCCAAAGTGCAATATGCTTTCCTTTTAACTCACCACCAAAATAGGTATTGAGTTTGTTAAATAATATATGTTTTTGCTTCTCGTTTACACTCTCAACAGCCTTTAATACCTCCATTGAGTAACCTTTGCTCTCGGCTGTCTTTATAAGAGCCTTTACATCTTTTGGAAAACAACTACCTCCATATCCACAACCCGGGTATAAGAATTTTGTTCCAATGCGAGAGTCGCTTCCTATTCCTTTACGCACCATATTTACATCCGCTCCTACTAACTCGCATAGGTTGGCAATATCATTCATAAAACTTATTCGTGTTGCTAACATTGAGTTTGCCGCATACTTAATCATTTCAGCACTTGGTATATCGGTAAATATAACACGGAAGTTATTTAACAAGAATGGACGATAGAGTTTTGTCATCAACTCTTTTGCTCTGTCACTCTCTACTCCTACCACTACCCTATCGGGACTCATAAAATCTTTTATGGCTGCTCCCTCTTTTAAGAACTCAGGATTACTTGCAACATCAAAGGGTATCTGCTCTCCTCGCTTTGCCAATTCTTGTTCAATTACGGCTTTTACCTTTTGCGCTGTTCCAACAGGTACCGTTGATTTTGTTACAAGAACTGTGTATTTTTTTATGCTCTCTCCAAATGTTTTTGCAACAGCAAGAACATATTGTAAGTCGGCGCTTCCGTCTTCATCAGGAGGTGTTCCTACGGCACTAAAAACTACCTCAACATCATCAATGCACTCTGCCAGCGAAGTAGTAAACGATAAACGACCTTCGCGTTGGTTACGTATTACCATCTCTGAAAGGCCCGGTTCATAGATAGGCACTTTACCATTTTTAAGTGCCTCTATCTTATTTTTATCAACATCTACGCAGGTTACATTAACACCCATCTCCGAAAAGCAAGTGCCACTTACTAAACCTACATATCCCGTTCCTACTACTGCTATGTTCATTAATATTGTTTATATAGTTACGGCAAAGATAATTAATTATTATAGATAAATCATATAATTGATTTAAGTTAAATAAAATACTTCTTATTAAGAATAACGTTACAATTATAATCTTCTATCTTTTATATTTAAATATATATAGTAATACTATTACCAGAGAGGCAAGTGTTATAAATAACAGAATATGCCAAATATGCATCATTATCGCCGAATATAACTCATCTCTATTTTTCCATTCGTATATTTTACTATTAGACTCTAATTGTGAAACTCTTTCATATCCCTCATCTACTGTTAAACATTGTAATCCTTTTTTATTACAATATTCTATTATTTCTGATAAGTATTCTGAGGAATAATCTCGTTGATTAGCACTATGCGTTAGAAAAACTATCCAATTTCCTTTTTCTACTGCTCTATCAATCTTGTTTTTCACTATTGATATATTCTCATGTTTACTCACCGGAAATCGATTGATATAATACCTATTAAAATCTTTTAAATCGCAATCATATCCCCTACTATTAAATGCTAACCTATATTTATCTTTTATATATGGGAGTATATTGAAATAATCTTCTTCTGAAAATTTTCCGTAAGGATAAACAAAATAGTTATGATTCACAAAACCTAAACTATCCAATATATAGTTTGAAGTTTGTATCTCTTCTTCTATTGCAACAATATCTACATCTTCCCATACACATGCTTTGTGGGTTAAAGAGTGATTACAAATATGAAATCCTTGTTGTTGAAATGATAATAAAGAGTCTTTTATGGTTTCATTTTTTATTAAGTTCTGAGCTATAACTGCAAATGAAATCTTTACTCCTTCTTTATCACATATATTTTTAATATTATCTATACTCTCTACAGATGATGCATCATCATCTATTATTGTATAGAATGATTGTGATTTAGATTCGAAAGTTATAAATACAATAAAAAAAAATATTATTGAAATAAATCTTCTCATGCTTTATTTTTTCTAAATTTAAATTTATACTCAAAACTACATAAAACTCTCAATGATTTCACCTTTCCATCTACTGGTATTGAAAGCATTGGTGTTACTGATAATCCGCCATAAGAGAATATAAATCCTGCTCTTACCCTATTCTCAGACAAACGATACTCAGGTATGGTGGTGTATTGCGCAATTACTCCTAAATATTTAATTATTTGCACATCGGTAGAGACATTGAAAAAGGTTTTGTATTTATTTTCTGTATCATAATGAGGATTTACGGTTGCCTCAATATTCCATGGTTTTAAAATTTTGTATCCAGCAGAAACATTAGCTCCAAAATCTTGATAATCGGCATTCCACAATGTACTTGCATATGCATTTGCTTTTAATGTGAAATTACCCCATGTATGGCGATATGCCATATATGCTCTGATTTTCTGAAATCCAAATTTCTCGGAGTATATTGAATGTTCTAACTTTGCCTCCCAGTCATTTTTAAATTCATATGACACATAAGCATATCTAATATCTCTCAATCCTACGTTTAATTGAGAATATATATTATTAATGCAAAATAGCAAACAAATAGATAGGAATATTTTTTTAGTACTACTTTTCATTTTAAATATTTATTAAGTTCATAAGTTAGTAACTCGTAGCCATAATTGTTCAAATGTAAACCATCATATGAATATTGCATATTTATTGATTCATCTTTCAATAATTTACTATATACATCAACAAAGGTTATATTCTGTTTTATCGCCTCTTGCTTTATCCGATCATTAAGTTCTTCTATCTTTTTATTTATACCTTTACCTTCATTATTAAAATTTCGGGGTAATATTGAAATCAGATAGGTATTGTCAGCATTTAAAGATGTTATTGCATTAATATATTCTGCAACATATTCATTTAACTTAGCCTCATTTGTTAATTTATATATATCATTTGTTCCGAATAATACTACTACATCTTTTCCTGTCATTGAGTATGCCATACTCTTTATATAATCAATTCCTGAAGCAGACTTACCTTTGTTCTCTGTCAAAAGATTCGGGAAATAAAACTGCAAATCCCATCTCGCCACTTCTGAGTCCCCAATAAATGAGAGCCATCTCTCATCCTCATTCTTACACCCACATATTATTAAAAAAAATAGTGTGAATATTATTATCTTTGACTTCATATATTGATTATTAATTGTTTATACTTATATTTCGCAAATAACTTGATAGTTTATACGAGAAAATTTTTGCACCCTCAATGTTTAAATGGTCATTATCAAAGAAGAGTGATGAGTCATTTATAAATGTACTATCTTGCAATGCGTCATATATAAGTATATTTTTTTCTCTACATAATTGCTTTGTTACTTCAAGAGCCTGAGATTGTTTAATATATTTCTTATATACAGGAGGCACAAAACATATTAACTCAACATTATTCTTATTACACAAATCAACAATTGTTTTAAACTTATCAATACCTATTTTTTCTATTTCTGTATCACCTGTCTCCTCTATCATATATGGTGGCAACGAAGGTATTCCTTTTGCAATAAAGCCTCTTTCTCCTTTTTCGCCAGGTTCAATAAAGTTATATAGTAATATCCTAATCCAAATTGTATTATATCGGTAAAGGTTTGATTTAGCCATTAATTTATCAAACCACGTTCCTTCTTCAATATAATTATCTAATGTTTTGTATCCAAGCCCATAATAAGGAGCAAGCATATTATATCGACTTCCTTTATTATAATTATTTAGTTCATCTTCTCTCATTCCCCATAAAATAATATCAGGCTTATGATGAGAAAATATTGCTTCCAACATTGTCTCAAAATAGGGTAATCCTTGTCCATTACATGCTCCATTCCATACTGTCATATTTAAAGAATCTTCTATTATTTGTGGAATTGCACTATTTAATGCGACACTACTCCCTATAATAATAACGTCATCTTTTGTATCCTTAATTAAATAATCAATAGTTCTATAATCTCCTGGTATTTTATAATTCTGAACATAATGCCTACTAAATATTCCAAAGAGAATATCTACTAAGAATATAGTAGTTATAATTATAACAAGAAATATAACTAATCGTTTCATATTATTTAGAATTGAAAATATATAAATTGTCCACCTTCAAACTTCGCGCACATTAGAAGTAAGATTATCATTAATGCTGTGACTACTGAAGATATTATATAATTTTTATTATGTAATAGGTGTATATTTAGTTTTAATTCGTCTTTAAGTTCTTTAAACATTAAGAGTGCTATCAATCCCAAAAACATTATGGTTGTTGGTTTTCCATCTCCGTTATATAACAATCCTGGCTGAGTAAATATTTTTTCAAATGCCATAAACGCATCATTTACATTGTTTGCTCTAAAGAATATCCAACCAAACATTGCCAACAAGAAAGTAAATATAACTTCTCCTATTTTTACAAATATGTTACCTTCTCCATAATCGAGCCAAGAGATTTTACGTTTTATAGCATTTAGTACCTGCAAAATACCATGATATACACCCCATAATATAAAAGTCCAATTGGCACCGTGCCATATACCACTTATAAACATTGTAAGAAATAGGTTTCTTTGATGCTTTATTGCAGAACATCTACTTCCGCCCATAGGAATATATACATAATCGGCAAACCATGATGATAATGAGATATGCCATCGTCTCCAAAAATCTCTCATAGATCTTGCCAAATATGGTCTGTTAAAATTCTGCATCAAATCAAAGCCCATACATTTAGCAGCACCAATAGCAATAAGAGAGTATCCTCCAAAATCACAAAAAATCTGAAATGTAAAAAGGAAGGTTGCAAATAATATTGATGTTCCATTGTGTTGCACCATATTATTATAAACTGCATCAACATATGGTGCTACATTTTCGGCGATACCCAATTTCATAAAATATCCCCATACCATTAATTTTATACCTTCAATAAAAATATCTCCATTAAAAGTATGTTTAGTATGAAATTGTGGCAATAGATTCTTTGCTCGTTCTATAGGTCCAGCTACTAATTGAGGGAAAAAACTTACAAATAGAGCATATGTTGCTAAATTTTTTTCGGCATTGATAGTTCCTCTATAAACATCAATTATATAACCAATTGCTTGAAATGTATAAAATGATATACCCACTGGAAGTAATAAGTCAAAGTGGGGAACATCCATTCTTATTCCTAAATATTCAAGACCCCAAAAAACCGATTCGGTTACAAAGTTCAAATATTTATATATAAATAATATTAATAGATTTAAGATAATAACTGTTGATAGATATATCTTTTTATGCTCACTACTCTTCTCCAACATATTACCACAAAACCATGTTGTTATTGTAGTAATTGCTATAAGAATAGCATAAATGGGCTCCCAATTCATATAAAAATAATAGCTTGCTATTAAAAGCATACTATTTCTGAATTTATGAGGTAACACCCAATATAATATGGATACTATTGGAAAGAATAGTAAAAAACTTAATGAATTAAATAGCATAAAGTAATGAAACTTTTATATATTTTATTTTCCTATATTATGAATCTACATCAACGAATCATATACATCTTTTACTTGTTGAGCAATATAATTCCAATTATATTTTGACATATCATACTCAACCTTATTACTCTCGTTTGATAATTTTGAAGTTAATTGTTTCTCTAACGATTTTATATTACCACATTCAAAATAACAATCTTTATCTAATCCCACCTCTGTATTTGCAGGTATATCACTTACCAATACATCTGCTTTAGAGTTCATTGCCTCTAAAAGAGCAATTGGCAAGCCTTCGTGATATGATGGGAGAACAAATAGTTTTGTATTTGAGTAGAGTTGCGAAAGTTTATCTTTTTGGATAAAGCCTGTTAAAATCACACCATTCTCTTTAGCCATCTCTTTGAGTTTTAGAGAGTATTTTGATTCATGATCAGCTCCTCCTGCTATTACCAATTTCTCTTTACATCCAATATTCTTATATGCTTCAACTAAAAGGTCAAAACCTTTCTCTTCTACAAATCGTCCAACAGCTAAGATATATGAACTCTTTTCTAAGCCTAACTCTTTAAGATAATCTGCCGAATTGGATGTGCAACTTAAATTTACTCCGTTATGTATTAAGTGAACTTGCTTTTGCGATGGGTATTTGGTGTTTATTATATTCTTTATATGCTTTGATATCACTATCACCCTATTAGAGTATTTTGCACCCCATTTTTCACCTAATCGTAATATCCACTTTGAGAATTTACCCCACTTTTGGCGGTCATAATCTGGACCATGATGAGTTGTTACCACTTTCAACCCCAATAAGCGAGCAAATGGGACAACTATTGAAGGACCTATCGCATGAATATGTACTACATCTGCATTTGTGAATCTTGCATATAATACTGCCAATAGGGTATGGATTACCGCTTCAAAATGTTTTGTCTTTAAACATGAAATATCTTTGATTTTAACACCACGATATTCTGTAGTTTCGTATCCTTTAGATATATACTCCTTTCTGCGAACCACAACAACTTGATGATTATCATCTACCAACAAAGGATATAACTCCTCGCAATGCGACTCTACGCCACCTTGTATCCCTGGTATTCCACGAGTACCTGTAACTACAATTTTCATTTATCGTTAAGCTCTATTGAAATGGGTTTTCCTGTTATTGTATTCCATTTATTTTTCATTACCCACTTCATGGGTGTTGTAATATATTTCTTCATCACGGGAGATGCTGTTCCTACCATCCAACAATTTTTTGGGCAATTACGGACCTTCTCTCTTATCCTATTTGCTTGTTCGCTTTGCCAAATCTCATCAAACGACTCAACATCTTTTATATTACCCATACTCTCTTTCCAATGTTTCTCCTCCATTCCATTACAAGGATATACCTCTCCAAAAGGATCAACAAAGAAGTTTACAAGGCCTGCTTCGCATGGTAATAAACGGCGATTACCATGTATATAATTAATAAGTCCCATATTGAAGTATGCTCTAAACCAAGATTTAGGACTATTCTCCTTTAATTGCCACTCCATTAGTGTTTTAAAGTTTCCACATACTTCATCTTTATTTGTTATTTGATTATCATCTTTATGGAAATAGTATGAGTTATGGAATGCTGCTGTTGCAAACTCCATTCCCAATGATTTTGATAGTTTATACAACGAAAGCATATCGGCAGAATTATGGTTTGATACAGTTATTCCAAATCCTATATCCTTTATGCCCATATTCTTTAATGTCAATAGAGTTCTTAAGCCTTTATCAAATCCTCCTTGACGTCCTCGCAACTCATCATTTTTTTGAGATAACCCCTCTATACTTATTCTTATTCCTATATTTGGGAAACGTTGAGCCATCTTAATTACTCTATCCTCAAACCAACCCGATGTTGAGATTACTACACGAGGTGACTTTTGAAAACAGACTTCAATAATGTCTTCTAAATCCTCTCTTACAAAAGGCTCTCCTCCTGTTATATTTATGAACTTTACATTAGGAAGTTTCTTTATTTGTTCAATTGTTATCTCCTCACTTTTCTCTGTTGGATTCTTCCAGATATTACACATCTGGCACTTCATTGGACAACGATATGTAACGATAATACACATATCTGTTGGTTGTTGCACTGCTCCCATAATTTTTATTTTTTATTGGTCGTTTTCTATTATTTTTCTTTACACTTAATATAAGGTTTCTTCACAAATTTATCATCTGGCAAAGATAATAAATATTTCTCTTTATCAGTCATATTCATTCTGCCAGTTTTCAAATCAACCTCTTTCAGTTTTTTATACCACTCATCGGTATAACCTATATGTTTAATTGGATTGCCTGCAACCATATATCCAGAGGGGATACTTTTTGTAACTACCGAACCTGCACCAATTATTACATTATCTCCAATTTCTACTCCTGCCATTATTTTACACCCCTCACCTATTGAAACATAATTTCCTATTTTAATTTTTCCAAACCAATCTAAATCTGGATCATTATACCGTATTTGCAAACAATAAATCCCTCCATGTGTGAAAAATTCTGTATCTTTTGCAATACGGCAATAATCTCCTATTTCTATTAAATAGCCTTCTGATGTAGATAAATGACATGGAGAGATACTACAACCTATACCTATTTTTACTCCATGTTTACGAAGATAATTTTCAGGTGTATCATAACAACCTGATATTAAAAACTGTTTTACCTTTGATCGATTTATAATTCCCATATCTATATTATTTTAAAATTATTTTTTATCAATTAAAAAGCCTTGTTTTCGTACTCCGATTTGTACTCCCCAATTATCGCCAAATAGCGTTCCTTTATCAAATGCTCCTGCAAGAGAGAAGTTCCATCCTTTCACTTTTTTGTTAGTATAACTCAATTGCAACTTTGATGCAAACTGATGTTTTATATTTGTATATGGAGCATAGGGTGTTCCCCAACCTCGTTGATGCGAAACAAGTAGTTTATATCGTAATCCTTCTATTATTGTTCCATCAACCCCTCCATAAAATGCTCGAGTTATATTATTTGTAAATCCTAAATATCCATCTTTATTATATAAAGGAGATGTTATAAACGGAGTACCCATTGTGTGTCCGCGATGAACCCAACCATTATATACAACGTGTGCATAGTAGTTGTCACCTGCACTCACTTGTACTGGAATTTCAGAGGTTTCATCCCAAAGAAATGGTCCACTCTGATTTGTTGCATTCATTATCTCAAATGTTACACCCTCGATATAGAATTGTTTGGTTGAACGATAAGACAAACCCCATAATCCATCAAACTTATTGCGGAAGGTCATTCCTGAGTGGTCATCAAAAAAGTGTTCGTAATATGCTTTTACTTCCCAATCTTTTTTCTTATAACCTAAAGCAAGTATATATATACCCAAATGATTACCCGATACGTTTACTTGATCAATATCGGGAGAATCTTCTCCTCCAGAAAGAGGAATAAAAACTTTTAAATACTCTTTTATCCCTGATGGAAATACAACAGTCTGATTACCTCTATAATCATATACCGTACCACCAAATTGAGTTGCCATATCAATACCTATTAAACCATATAAAGGTTTTGCGTTATGACCTATTTTAAAGACTATATTCTTACGATGATACAATAGATTTTTAGTGTATTGCATTCCATCTGTCTTAAAATCTTTTTGATAGGGGTAATCAACAAACCATCCATACGATAATCCTCCTCGCACATGAAACCAACCTTTTGTTCCTGGTACTTGTGTGAATTGAGGAAGTCCTACATATATTTGAGGGATAGGACGAGCATTCCCGCTATTTACCATTCCTCCGCTACTCAATTCCTCATCCCATAGAATTGTTTTCTCCTCTCTTGCACCTGCAAATATGCTCCAATTTTTTAGTTTGGCATCAAAATATGCCTGTTGCAGATATATAGGTGCTTCATTTCTGTATGCCCCCACAACCTCCAATCCAAATGAATATGAAAATTTCTTATCCTCCGCAACCTCTTTATATAACCCTAATCGTAAATACCCACTATTGTTTTTATCCGATACAACTCCATGAGTATTGTTCATCATCCAGAACGGAGTGTAATCTCCTCCTCCACATATAATGTTTGCCTCAGCATTGTATGAGAGGTTAAAATCTTTTGCTGACGCCGAAAACATTAGAGAAAGCGTCAATGTTACAAATAAAATTATACGCTTCATACTCAATAATATTTACGGAATGAATATATTGTATCGTTAACTGATAACTTCAATGATTTTGCAGATAACTCTCTTATTTCAAATTTGCGTTCTGGAGTATTCCAGTCTAAATATTTATTGTTCTTTGCCTTACTAAAATATGTTTTAGGAACTGATATCTTAATTATATTATCATTAATAAGATAATTTGCATATATACGCTCAGCATAATGTGGTGTTGTTGATTGCAAAGTTTGTATCTCACACACTCCACTATCGAAACACCAAAAGAGAGAATCTGTTTCAAGAAAATTTTGAGCAGACTCTATTGTAGTTGTTTGCCACCTTCCTTCCAACTTTGCTTCATTATCTTTTGAGCAAGAGAGGAACAATACAAATAATAGTATAAAATAATATTTATGCACTATATATAAGTTTTATTTCATTGTAATAATTCTGAGCAACAAATCTCATATTTGCTTTTTTTGTCATTGCTTCTCTATTGTATTCCAGATATTTTATTGCCATTACTGATATAGCATTACTTAATGACTCTTTGTTAAATGCCTCATATAATAATCCGTTATCTTCTGATATTAGTTCTGGAATACCTCCTATCTTTGCTCCAATTACAGGAGTTCCCATGCATAATGATTCTATTACACTACCTGGATTATTTTCGTACCACTCCGAAGGTACAACTGAGAACATTGCCTCTGATAACAAAGTTACTACTTCTTCACGAGATATTTGTCCTAAAAATTCAATTTTGTCTGAACTATATCTATTTCTAAACTCCTCTTCTAATGGTCCCGAACCTGCTATTTTGAGTTTATATGGTAACTCGCTTGCAGCTTTTAATAGAGTTTCAACACCCTTCTCCTGAGATAGACGACCTACATAACAATAATAGTCTGATATATTCTCTTTTACAACAGATGTATCTTTTTGTTCTAAGATAGGGTTACTCTTTACTACTATCTTAGATTTAGGAATTCCTGCTTTTATCATCATCTGTCCCATAAATTCACTTGGACAGATAAAAGTATCGGTATATTTAATTAATTTCTTCAAGTTCCAATATCTTGCCTCTAAATATGCCAATATACTTGCAACCAAACTACCTTTCATACAGCGAGTTTTAAGCACTCCCATTTTATCCGTAAGACACAATTCACAAGGTTTTCCATTGTATAAACATGAATATGACGGACATGCCAATTTATAATCGTGCATTGTCCATATTACCTTACATCCTTGCCTCTTTGCTAATTTGGCAACCACTGGAGAGAGATATGAGTGTATATTATGAAGATGAACCACATCAGGATTGAAATCTTTTAGCAATTTAAGAAATTGTTTCTTAACATCACCTATACCAAATATACGTGCTGCGGCTTTCAGTTTATTCTTTATACCACCAGAAAAACTAACTTCTGATGGATAATAGTTATCATATCCCGAAGGAATGTTTTGAGAAAATTGCATTGAAAAAACTGCAACTTCGTGTCCATTTTCTTCTAATATTTTACGGAGATTTATGGTTTGAATACAATCTCCTCCTCTATTATAGTAGAATTTATTTACTAACAAAATTTTTTGTTTCATACGTTTTTATGCTTATTAGATTCTAATATAGCTTTATACTCGTTAATATAATTAATTGCAGTTTGCTTTACCGAGTAGTTTTCTTCAACTCGTTTATATGCTGCTTCAATCATATTGCTATCAACTCCTTGTTCTATTATTTCAATAATTTTATTTGCACAATCTTCAGCATCGCCATTCTTAAAAGAATATCCATATTTGCCATTATCTATTATCTCTAAAGGTCCTTGATTCTCAGATACTAACACGGGTACTTTTGCTGCCATTGCTTCTGCTACTGTAAGTCCGAAACCTTCAAATATTGAAGGCTGAACAAATAGGTCATACTCACAAAGATGCTCAAATATATATTGTTGTGATTTTGCACCTATAAGTTTAACTTCATTCTCTAACTCTAATTTTTTTATCAACTCTGTTAAATAATCAAATGACGGTCCTTCTCCAATAAAATCTACAGAAACTTTATAACCTCTATCTTTTACTCTTTTTATTGCTTCAATAAGTATATGTTGACCTTTCTTTTGATGAATTAATCTGCTTATATGAAGTATTTTAAATACAGGTCCTCTTTTTAGTGATATAGTACTTCTTATTTTTGATATATTAATACCATTTAACACTATTGTTGAATCAACACCGACGGAAGTATATATATCATTTTTTACTGCTTCGGATATTGAAAATGCTTTTACGTATTTTGTCAAATATCTCTGCTCTACAATATTTGAAACATCATGACGGGTTACACAAGTTCTATTTTTTAAACTATGTAATATAAAATATTTTATTAACGAAGGAGAATGAACGTGTATTATATCTGCGTTTGATTTATATATTTTATAGTTAAATTTAAAAATATAGTATGGGTTTTTTGAACCTAATGGACGTCCTATACAACAAAAATTTACTCGTTCATCTATTGCTTCTCGCAATTCTTTATTCACTAAATCATTTAAACATATTATGGAAATATCATGTCCTAATGACACCTGCTCATTTACAATATTTACAAGCATAGTTTCAATACCTCCAAGGTCGAAAGCATATACAACGTGAACAATTTTCATATCTATTTTATTCTAAGAATTGCTTTTATAATATCTGTTAATATGAATCGTATCTGCCAATAGTATGTGGTAAGTATTGATTTATTATAAATTTTTGCGTCATAAAGATATAATCTCTCACGAATATTTTTAATAAATTTTATTTTACCTGTTGCAGTCTTAGCCTCTTCCCATAGCCTGAATTGAGCCAAAGGTTTATCATCAATAGAGTATATATCTCCAAATTTTAATAATTTAAGAAACAAATCTAAATCCATACAATAATAGATGCTCTCATCCAAATAATTCACTTTATGAACTATATCTCTCTTATAGAATGATCCCTGCTGTGAAACATCATAATTTTCTGTTAGGAGTCTTTTCCTGTTTTTTATATGGTTATCCCAAAATCTTATATGATTATTTTTAGAATCAATCATTTCTATTCTTGAACCATAAAATATTGCTCCATCAGGGTGTTGTTTATATAGTTTTACTATCTCCTCAACACAATAAGGATAGAGCATATCATCAGAATTTATCCAACCCACCAATTCCCCTTTTGCTAACTTAAATCCTTTATTTATAGCATCGGTTTGTCCTTTATCTTTTTCACTTATTATAATATCAATCTTATCGCGGTAACGCTCAACAACCTCCATTGTATTATCGGTTGATGCTCCATCAACAACTATATATTGTATGTTTTTATAGGTTTGGTTAAGTACACTCTTAATTGTATCCTCTATAAATTGTCCTTGATTATATGAGGGAGTTACAATGGTTACCAATACGTCCTCTTTTTCCATATCTCTTTATTTTATTAAAAGTTTTGTTGCAATATTTCTTACTTTGGGCATTGTTCCCAAATATCTCTCTATATCTGATTTATTTATCAAATATCCTGTTTTGGTAAAGATAACTAAAATTAATATTATTACCAAAGGATAGAGCAGTACATCAAAAATAGTTTCCGGCACAATATAGCATTTTAACACATAACAGATACCTCCGGAAATTACAACCCATAAAAGTATTGTTATATAATATTTTAATAGTGATACAACTTTTAAATCATTATACTTTTTCATATAATAAAGACCTAACAAATATCCAAATAAGACAGATGCCGTATTTGAAATAATAATAGCATATTCTCCTGTAATTTTATATAACATAAAGAATACCAATATATTTAAAACTACCCCTCCTAAGTGCATATATATATTCCTATCTGCCATATTTTTTGATTGTAAATAGTAGTATATAGGTATAATAGTTGGTGAAAAAAGAATATATGATATAGTTATTGCCAATATATATATCAGAGTTGTTGTTGTATAATCTTCTCCCAACCAAAGTTTTACTAAAACAGGAAATGTAAATAGGATAACCATAGCGAGAGAGGTAACCAACAGCTGTATTTTTTTACTCATATCTGCAATCTTCTCGTTTAATTGAGGAGATTTGTGTTGTTCTGATATATAGGGAAAGAGCGGATATGTAGCTTTTTGGAACAATCCTGCTACTTGATGTTTTATACGGAGTGCTATATCGTAGAACGCAACTAAATCTATTCCAACAAATTTTGACACCAATATTTTTGATAGTGGTTCTAAAAAGAAACTGCAAAAACCTGCTGTAAATATTTTTGCCCCGTATGAGAATTGTTTTAGAAAGGCTCTTTTTAAGTGAGGACGTATGGGTTGTGTCAATTTAAAACTTCCCCACAATGAGCGTGCTTTCCAAAATATTAGGATAAACCATACTAAGGCAGATAAGAATAGAGGTATTCCAACTTCAGCTAAAGTACCTCCACTAATAACCACTACTATAAGACCTATCCAATATATTAAATTATATATAAATTGTATTATATTTGATATATATATTTTTTGCAATGCATCTATTATTGATACAGCAACCTGCCCCACAATCAATAAAAGATTAGCCAACAACAGATAATCATATAAACAACTTGATGAATATACAAACTCTTGAGGCACACCAAATATATTCTCTATTATGGGTGTTTTAAAGATATATAGTAAAGAGCAAAGTAATATTGCTATCACTATTGTTGAGAATAGAACTACAACAATATCGCGTTGTGATTCCTCTGTTTTTCCTTGTTTTGAGAGAAATACCAACAACGCACTATTTAAACCAAATGAAGAGAAGACGTTCAAATTTCCAAGTATTGAGACAAGAGCAAAAACCCCATAAGACTCAACTCCTAAGTGATCAATATATATTGGTACACACAAAAAGGTTAATATGGCTACTGCCACAATCTTAAGTATACCAATTGTTGAATTTTTTATCAATAGACTTTTTTGTGTCATATATATTAACTATTTAAATATTCCTTATTTGCAGTATTTTCTATCTCCTGCTTCTTTAGTAAAATATAGACAAGTAATATCAGCGATATAAACTCCATGCTTAATATTTGTACGCTTGTAAATGAGGTTATAAATATTACGCCCAATACAGAGAATACAACCTTTGCAAGTGTATCAGATTTATATTTTTTATTAAAGAAGTTTACTATGGTAAAATAATAGATCAGGTATAGTATTGTTCCTACTATCCCAAATCGTATTACAAATAGAGACCATGCAATATCTGATGTATCAACCTGATTTACAAAACCTGTTTCCTCATTTTCAATACCCACAATAAAATCGAAGTTATTCATTGTATAATCAGAGCCTTCAGACATAAATCCTAAACCGAATAGTAAAGTTATCCACTCGTCAGATGCGTAATATAGACGCTCTAAAAAGTGTAAAATCCTAAATGTAAAGGTTGCTCCATCAGGGTGTTGTTTATATAGTTTTAATATCTCCTCAACACTATAAGGATAGAGCGTCATATTCAAATTGTAATTATAATACATTGAATTCTTTTAGTATTATACTTTGTTTAATTATTCTCTTTTGACAATAGGTTATCTTCTTCATTATTTACATTTATTTCATTCTTTTGCAACAAGACATAGACTAATAAAATAAAAGTTATTGTTTCCATATCTAATATTCTTACTCCTGTAAATGTTAATATAAATATTAGACACATTGCTAAAAATATTGATTTTGCGATGGGTTTATTATATCTCTTATTAAAAAACCTCATCAATAAGAAATAGTAAATTAAATATACAATAGTTCCTATTAAACCAAGACGTATTACAAATAGAGACCATGCTATATCAGCAGTATTCACCTGATCAACAAAACCCGTCTCCTCATTCTCAAGCCCTACTATAAAGTCAAAATTATTAATTGTATAGTCAGAACCCTCCGACATAAATCCCAACCCAAATAGTAATGTTATCCAATCTTCTGATGCATAATAGAGCCGTTCCAAAAAGTGTAATACTCTAAAAGTAAATGTAGCATCATCTAATGTTCCTGCTACAAAATCTTCGGGTTCTATCTCAACAGAGCCAATAATATCTTGTGCAATTTTTGTCTCAAGGAGATTACCTTGTATTACTCCTAAGAAAGGTATTAATGCAACAAATATCACAATAAGAATAGGATATATCTTTTTTATTTTTTCTCTAAAATGATTATAAAGGACAACCAATATAAATGCCAATAATAAACTTCTGTGCATACACAAAAATATTGGCAATACCAATATTGAGAGATATACTAATTTCTGTTTTTTTGTAAACTCTGAATTATATAAAGCGAATAAGAAGAAAAAGTTATGATATATTGGTGTATTATAAAAGCGTGCTATTTCAAACATTCCAAAGAGGGGTGTTTTTCCCTCAGTATAATGGCCTTGTAATATAGGCATATCCAACATAGGTTGCAAAGAGTAAAGAATGCTCAAAAAGAGAGTTATTTTAAAAAGAAATTTTACTACGTTTTGTAGTTCTTCTTTTGAGAGTGTATAAAAGAGTATTGGAGATAATAGAAGAAAATATTGCCTTGTATTCTTTATAACCTCTACAATAGGAATATGATATATAAAAATACTTACTCCTGCTGCTAATACAATGAATGAGAGAAATATGAGAGTAAATTTAGGGAGTACATCAATGAGTTCTTTTCGTTTACCTGAAAAATACTCCATTGCTATTACTCCTAAAAGATAGAGTATTGCATAATCAGTTGGTTTTATTGAGACAGGGAATGCAAATACGGCATCTGGTATTAGTTGAAAGCCTCCTGTTAGGAATCCAAAAAAGGTAATAATAGATAACTCTTTTTTTCCTTTCTTAAACCACCAGAGTGCTAACAACAGAAATATAAACATAATCCTCTTTTCAAAAAAATGTTAACCTTTTAAAAGGTTAACGTAACGAATATCATATTTATTATATTTATAAAGAATTATTTCTAAAAAAATTTAAATAAGAATAGAGAGAGCCTCTCTCTATTCTTATTTCTTAATAGTTGATTTAATTGAATTCCTTTGTCTTGTTTATAAATTCTTTATATTTATTTTTTGCTTTTATCAAAAAATCTTTTCCAAATAGATACCATGCTATTATTGCTGCAACACCTAAAAATGTGAGTACTAAGACAATTGTTGTTTTTCCTGTTCCTGATTGTTCGTATGGCAATGTTGAAGGCTGAACTACTGCAAATGCTGGTTTTGCTTCTTGCACTTTTGCTCGAGCAACTTGTAATTGAGTTGCAACATTGCTATATATTTGATATGCCAATATTGCTTCGTTAGACAAACGCTCTTGTTCCGCTATAACGCTCTGCTTTACAAGATTTTTATTTGCATCTACATAACGAGCATATTCATCTTGTTTTGAAAAGTAGTCTTCTTTACTTTCTGTATATATTTGTTCCCAATACTCACAATCATCAACGGATTTAGCCACACGATACTCAGTAATTTTAGCTTGTAGTTTTTCTACTAAAGCATCTGCTACCATAGCTGTTACCATAGGATCATTAAGAGTAACCATTATAGTTGTAACGCTTGTTTTTTTATCAACTACAACCTCAAATAACTGCCTAAGTATCAAAACTTTTGCGTTATCTATCTCTGATAGGTAATTTGAACTACTTCCTTCTCCTATAACAACGGGTTCTTTCCATAGTTTTGTTATCATCCCTTTTACACGTTTAGGAAAACCCTTTATTTTATGGAATAGCGTTATATAGTGCTTTAAGATATACACATCTAATGTTGTATCTATCTTTCCGTTTGCTGTTTTTACTCGAGTATCAAGCATATCTACTAAGAATGGAGTTGATGCAACTATATCGGGATATAGTTGAGCTGTTAAAGCATCTGCATTCTCTCCCATACCCATACCTCCAATACCAAACATTGACGCTACTCCCGACAACATTCCTTCTCCATTTTGTCCTGCTTCAGGTGCCAATGTCATAGTTACTGTATATTGTTTTGGGATAAATAGAGCAATCACAACGGATAAAACAAATACTACACAACTTAACCTTATTATCTGTTTTTTATATGGAAGAAGTTGTTTTATGTATTTCATTAAATCCAATGAATCATCTTTCTTATTTTCTTTTGTGTTTTCAATATTTTCGCTCATAACTCAGACTCTTTATCTATATTAAGTGCAAATATAGTAAATTTATCTGTAATACAAATTTTATTCAAATTTAAATTTGAATTATAATTCATATATTATTATCTTTGCCTCCAAAGAAAATAATATTTCAACAACAATACTATGAATTTTCTTAAAAGAGCATACAATCATTTGATATGGAGATACAACAACCTTGCTCGTAAAATTAAAATTAAAAGAATGGGGTTTGGATTATTTGGTAAGAAAGTTATGTTTGACTTTCCTTCTGTTATCAGTAACCCTAAATTAGTTTATCTCCACGATTATAGCCGACTTCAAAAAGGACATATTATATACAACTACACAGGTAAATTTATAATGAAAGAGTATTCTGGTGCTTCAATTGATTTACTTGTTGTTACCGGGAACCATATTCCTACCGTTGGGATTCCTCAATATTCTTTGGCTATTTCGCATATTAATGATAAAGAGACAGACGTAATTTTAGAGGAAGATGTTTGGGTTGGTGCAAGGGTTACTTTGTTGGCAGGAACTCACATTGGACGTGGTGCTGTAATTGGAGCAAACTCATTAGTTAATAAAGAGATCCCTCCATACGCTGTTGCAGTTGGTTCTCCTGCAAAAATCATCTCTGCCAAATTTACTATTGAACAGATATTGGAACACGAAAAGCTTTTATACCCAGAAGAGAAACGCCTCTCAAAAGAGTATTTGGAAGAGTTGTTTGAAAAACATTATAAAGGATTACGAACTATTGGTATTACGTCAGACTTAAACGAGGTTGGATTCTATGATTTTATGAAAAAGAATAAGTTTGAATACATTAAGAAATAGATGTAACATAATTATACTATACTTTCTACTAAAGAGACCTTTACTGTGGTCTCTTTTTTTATTTTTTAACTTATTCACAATATATATATTATAATATTTTATTATTTTTATGTTAATATTGTAAATTAATATTTTAAATTTGCATCTGTTGAAATGGTATAGTTTTATATTGTTTTATTCGTGATATTTATTGATAATAAATTAAAAAATATACAATAATGAATTTTAGATTTTTTGCAAATGCAGCACTTGCAATGGGTATTGTTTTAAGTGCTACTGCGTGTAAAGAGGAGAGTAAAGTACAAACTCCTCCTGAATATGCAACTATCACTGTTAAAGAGGATAGCGTTACGGTTAAAAACTCGTTTCCTGCTACTATTGGAGGTAATTCTGATGCCGAAATCAGGAGTAAGGTTTCGGGGTTTATAGTAAAGATAAATATCAGCGAGGGTGATATGGTTAAAAAGGGTGATGTTCTTTTTGAGGTAGATCACGATATTTATCAAGCAGAGTATAATACTGCTTTGGCTCAACTTCATGTTGCTGAGGCTAAGGTTGAGACCTCGAAACTTACCGCCCAGAACAAAGCTAATCTTGCCAAGAAGGGGATTATAAGTGAATACGAAAAGAAACTTGCTGAGAACGCTTTGGCTCAATCGGTTGCGGAATTGGAGCAGGCTCGTGCTATGTTAGATAATGCAAGAACTAATTTAGATTACACTTATATAAAGAGTCCTTCGGATGGTGTTGTTGGCAATATTCCTGTTAGCATTGGTAATTTGGTTTCGCCCTCTACTGCTGAGCCTTTAACTATTGTTTCGGATATTAGCAAGGTGTATGCTAACTTTTCTATTGATGAGAAGTTTATGTTATTCTATACAGAAAAGGGAGGTGTTAATGATATTCTAAAATTTATGCCTAACGTTGAGCTTAAGCTTGCTACTGGAGAGGTTTATGAAGAGAAGGGTGTTATTGAGACTATTAGCGGTGTTATGGATACTAAAACAGGCTCGGCTAAGATGAGTGCTATGTTTAAGAATCCCAAACAACTTTTGCGTAGCGGAAACACTGGTAATGTTCTTATTCCCAAAATTATTAAGAATGCGTTGTTAATTCCCCAAACTGCTACTTACGAGTTACAAGACAAGAAGTTTGTTTATGTACTTAACGATAGCAACGTTACTGTTAATAAACAGATTGAGGTTGAGCCTTTAACTATCAACCAAAACTATATTGTTACTAAAGGCTTGGAGGCTGGCGATAGAGTTGTTATTGAGGGTGTTGGCTCATCTGTTAAAAATAACATGAAAATTACTCCTATTACTAAAGAGCAATCGGAGGCTAAACTTAAAGCAGCAACAATGAAGTAGCTATTAGTTGCCGGCTAACGTAGCCCTTAGGGCTGTTGTTAGTTGTCAGACTTTTAGGACTTAAATACAGATATAGAAATTGATATATTTTAGTTTCTCAAGGCTCAAACTAGAAAGAAATTATTTTAGAATTTATTCATTATGAAGTTAGATAAGTTTATTGAACGCCCGGTACTTTCGACCGTAATATCTATTCTTATAGTTATTCTCGGTGTTATCGGTCTTATGTCGTTACCCATTTTGCAATACCCAGATATAGCCCCTCCTACTGTTGAGGTTAAGGCTTCGTATCAAGGTGCTAATGCTCAAACTGTGGTAAATAGTGTTATTGCTCCTTTGGAAGAGGAGATTAACGGTGTGGAGGAGATGACCTATATGACCTCTACTGCCACCAATACCGGTGATGCTACTATTACCATATACTTTAAGCCGGGTTGCGACCCAAATATGGCTGCGGTTAACGTGCAGAACAGAGTTTCCAAGGCGCAAGGTTTTTTGCCTTCGGAGGTTACAAAGGCCGGTGTTACTACAAGTAAAAAGCAGTCGAGTATGCTTATGGCGTTTACCGTTTTTAGCGAAGATGACTCGTATGACCAAAACTTTATATACAACTACCTTAAGATTAATGTAATCCCCCAAATTAAACGTGTTGAGGGTGTGGGTGATGCCTTTATATTGGGCTCGGAATACTCTATGAGAATTTGGTTAAAACCCGACATTATGGCTCAATATGGCTTGATGCCTCAAGATGTTGTAAGCGCTCTTAATGAACAGAACATTGAGGCTGCTCCGGGTCAGTTGGGCGAGAATGCCAAGAATGTTTCGTTCCAATATATGTTAAAGTATAAGGGACGTTTGCAAACTCCCGAAGAGTTTGAGAATATTGTTATTAGGGCAAATAAAAATGGTGAGGTGTTATACCTTAAGACTATTGCCGATATTGAGTTAGGCTCATTGAGTTATGCTCTTGACACTAAATCGAATGGTCACGAGGGTATTACTACTATGATTTACCAGAGTGCCGGTTCTAATGCTACTCAAATCATTAACGAGATTACTGAGTTACTTAACAGAGAGTCTGAAGATTTTCCTCCAGGTATGGTATATGATGTGTTGCTTAACACTAATGACTTCTTGTTTGCTTCTATCCACGAGGTGTTAAAAACTTTGATTGAAGCTTTTATCCTTGTATTCTTAGTTGTGTATATCTTCTTACAAGATTTCCGCTCTACTCTTATCCCCGCAATTGCAATACCTGTTGCATTGATTGGAACTTTCTTCGTTTTAAAATTGATTGGATTTAGCATTAACCTTCTTACTCTTTGTGCTTTAGTTCTGGCCATTGCCATTGTGGTGGATGATGCCATAGTGGTGGTTGAGGCTGTACATGCCAAGTTGGAAGAGGGTGCTAAGAGTGCTAAAGCAGCAGCAATAGAGGCAATGAATGAGATTTCGGGTGCTTTGATTTCTATTACGTTGGTTATGATGGCTGTGTTTATTCCCGTTAGTTTCATGTCGGGTATTACCGGTACATTCTATCAGCAATTTGGTTTGACGATGGCTATTGCTATTGCTTTTTCGGCAATTAATGCTCTTACCCTGTCTCCTGCCCTATGTGCTATGTTCTTAAAACCTCATACCCACGAAGAGGGAGAGAAGAAGAGATCATTTATTCAACGTTTCCATATTGCATTTAACGCTGCATACGATGCTACATTAAAGAAATATACTAAAGGTGTATCGTTCTTTATAAAGCATAAGATATTAGCATTCGGTTCAGTTGCGGCAGGTTGTGCCTTGCTTGTGTTCTTAATGGCTACTACTCCTACGGGATTAGTTCCGAATGAGGACACCGGTACTATATTTGTTACTCTTGATATGCCGCCCGGTACTTCGCTCGACAAGACTAAAGAGAGTATGGATAAAATTCAAAAACTTGTTGAGTCAAATCCTGCTATCAGAACATACACTGCTATTTCAGGATTCAGTTTATTGAGTTCGGCAACTGGTAGTTCGTATGGCTCGTTCATCTGCAAACTTCACGACTGGGAGGAACGTGATGAGACACAGAGTGCCGATGCTATTAATGCCTCAATTGCTGCTCAAGCAAGGGAGCTTGTTAAGGATGGTAGGGTGATGACATTCTCAATGCCTATGATTACTGGTTATAGTATCTCTAATGGTTTTGAATTTAACCTTCAAGATAAGACAGGTGGAACGATAGAGTCGTTCTATGAGGTTTCGCAAGAGTTTTTGGCAAAACTTAATGAACGCCCCGAGATTGCTGCTGCTCAAACAAGTTTCAATCCTACATATCCTCAATATATTGTAGAGGTGGATGCGGCTAAATGCAAACAGGCTGGGTTGGCTCCATCTGATGTTTTGAGTGCCCTTCAAGGTTATATGGGAGGTTTATACGCTTCAAATTTTAATAGGTTTGGTAAACTTTACAGAGTTATGGTTCAGGCTCGCCCCGAGTTGAGGATTGACAAAGATGCCCTTAATGGTATTAAGATTAAGAATGGTAATGAGATGACTCCTATTACTCAATTTATGGATTTGAAGAGGGTTTACGGACCAGATAATATAAAACGCTTTAACCTGTTTACCTCAATTCTTGTTAATGGTAGCCCCGCTCCTGGTTATAGTTCGGGAGAGGCAATTAAGGCTATTGAAGAGACTGCCAAAGAGTTTCTACCTCAAGGTTATGCCTACGAATATTCGGGTATGACTCGCGAAGAGCAGAGCCAAAGCGGTGGTCTTGGTGCTATTCTGGCTATTTGTATAATATTTGTTTATCTGCTACTAAGTGCCCAATATGAAAGTTATATCTTGCCTTTGGTGGTAATTCTTTCTATTCCTTTTGGTCTTGCAGGTACATTTATTTTTGCATGGATGATGGGTATTGATAACAATATATATCTACAAATTGCTCTTATTATGCTTATTGGTTTGTTAGCTAAGAACTCAATTCTTATCACTGAATTTGCTCTTGAACGCCGACAAAATGGAATGGGCATTGTGGAGTCGGCAATTGATGCTGCTGTTGCTCGTTTGCGTCCTATTTTAATGACTTCGTTGGCAATGATTATTGGTTTGCTTCCTATGATGTTTGCCTCAGGTGTTGGGGCAAATGGTAATAGTGCATTAGGTTCGGGTGCAATAGGTGGTATGCTTATTGGTATGGTGTGCCAAGTGTTGGTTGTTCCCGCCCTATTCATTGTGTTTGAAAAGTTACAAGAGAGGTTTAAACCTATTGAGGTTAAAAATAGTGTTGCAGAGGTTAAATAATTAGTTTTAAGAAGGATGAGAAAATTTATATATATAACCATTAGTGCTGTTTTATTGAGTGGCTGTCATATTTACAAGAAGTATGAACGCCCCGAAGATATTAATGTTGCAAGTGCATATCGTATGCCTGAGGGTATGAACAACACACCCTCTACAAACAATATTGGTAATTTGGAGTGGACAGATATTTATCCTGATGAAAAACTTCAGGAGTTGATTAATTATGGTCTGCTAAATAATACCAACTTGCTTATTGCAATAGAGAAGGTTAATGAGGCTAAAGCAGCTCTTACTTCGGCAAGATTGTCGTTCTTGCCATCAATTTCTCTTACTCCCGAAGGTGGCGTAAGCAGTTTTGATGGTAGCGCTGCATCGTGGAGTTATAATGCAAGTGCAAGCGCAAGTTGGGAGATTGACCTGTTTGGAAAACTGTTAAACTCTAAACGTAAAGCACAAGTTGCCCTACTTCAAAACAAGGAGTATCAACAAGCAGTTCGCACTCAACTTATTGCAACAATTGCAGATTACTACTTTACTCTTACTGCTTTGGATAAACAACTTGCTATATATACTATTACAGAAAAGAGCTG
This sequence comes from Bacteroidales bacterium, assembly GCA_017521245.1. Classification (NCBI taxonomy): domain Bacteria; kingdom Pseudomonadati; phylum Bacteroidota; class Bacteroidia; order Bacteroidales; species Bacteroidales bacterium. The sequence continues at coordinate 100,989 of JAFXDI010000001.1, read as the reverse complement.
GGCTGAGAGCGTTGAGACTATTAAGGCTATGAAAGAGGGTGGTATGACAAATGAGGCTGCCGTTGCTCAATATGAGGCTTATCACGCTTCTATTGCGGCGGCAATACCAGACGTTAAGGCTGAGATTACTAAACAAGAGAATGCTCTTGCTACCTTGCTTGGAGATTTTCCAAAGTCAATCGCAAGAAACTCAATTGACTCACAAAAGTGCGATGTTCCTATTGAGGTAGGTATTCCTATTGAGCTACTCTCAAACAGACCTGATGTTAAGAATGCTGAGTATCAGTTAGCTGCAATGTATTACAACACTAATATTGCTCGTAGTTCATTTTATCCCCAACTATCAATTGGAGGAAGTCTTGGTTGGACTAATGCTGCAGGGGCGGCAATAACAAATCCTGGAGGTTTAATACTCTCCGCTCTTGCCTCTATTACACAACCTATCTTTAACAAGGGTGTAAATATTGCAAAACTTAAAATTGCTAAGGCTCAAGAGGGACAAGCAAAACTCAACTTTAAGCAAGTGTTGTTAGATGCAGGTAGAGAGGTTAGCGATGCTTTGGCGGTTTATGATGCAGAACTAAAGAAAGAGAGCAAAAGAGAGTTGCAAATTGAAAAACTATCTAATGCTGTTGAATATACTAAAGAGTTATTGACATTAGGCTCTTCAACATATTTAGAGGTGTTGGATGCTCAACAATCATTACTGTCGGCTCAACTTACAAAAACTGAAGACCAACTAAAAAAACTCAATGCTATAACCTCGCTTTACCACGCTCTTGGTGGCGGCAGAGAGATTGAAGTTTATGACAGAGATTGAAAGAGAGAAACGAACTGTGGAAAGAATGATAAAACTCTATTGCCGATACAAAGAGGGCAATAGAGTTTTATGTTGTGATTGCAAAGAGTTAAAAGAGTATGCATTTGCAAAACTTGATAACTGCCCTTTTGGTAATGATAAAGGTAGTTGTAAAAAGTGTAAAGTTCATTGCTATAAATCAAATATGAGAGAGAAGATTAGAGAGGTGATGCGATATGCTGGACCAAGAATGTTACTCTTCTACCCTATTGATGCAATTACTCACATTATTAAGGAGTTCAAAAAATAAATTTATAATGTTGTTTTTTATTTTTTTAAACAACCTTTATTTTTTGTTTGATAAATCAATACGTTTGTTTAACTTTGCATAACCTTGATATGGAAATATTAATTTATTAAATATAAACGCTATATGAGCAAAGGAAAAATTTTGGTAACTGGTGGTGCCGGATATATTGGCTCACATACCACAGTTGAATTACAAAATGCAGGTTACGAGGTTGTTATAGTTGATAACCTATCTAACTCAAACGCCGATATGATTGACGGCATTGAGCGTATCACCGGTACTCGTCCAGCATTTTATCAAGTTGATTGCAACGATAAGGTTGCTATGAAAGATGTTTTTGAGAACAACAAAGGTATTAGAGGTATTATTCACTTTGCTGCTAGTAAAGCTGTTGGTGAGAGTGTTCAAAAACCTTTGATGTACTATCGCAACAACTTAGACTCTTTGATGACTCTTATGGAGTTAATGCCTGAGTATGGTGTTGAGGGTATTGTATTCTCATCTTCTTGTACTGTTTACGGACAACCCGATATTCTTCCTGTTGATGAGACTGCTCCTATTAAACCTGCTCTTTCGCCTTACGGAAACACTAAACAAATTAACGAGGAGATTATTCGAGATGCAATATACTCAGGAGTTCCTTACAAAGCAATTATTCTTCGTTACTTCAACCCAATAGGTGCTCACCCAACTGCTGAGATTGGAGAGTTACCTAATGGAGTGCCTCAAAACCTTGTTCCCTTTGTTACTCAAACAGCAATGGGTATTCGCAAAGAGTTGAGCGTATTTGGTGACGACTATGATACTCCCGACGGTTCTTGTATCCGAGACTACATTAATGTTGTTGACCTTGCTAAGGCTCACGTTATAGCAGTTGACAGAATGTTAACCAACAAATCGGAAGAGAAAGTTGAGATATTTAACCTTGGTACTGGTCGTGGCGTTTCAGTTCTTGAACTTATCAACGCATTTGAGACAGCAACAGGAGTTAAACTTAACTATAAGATTGTTGGCAGACGCGAAGGTGATATCGAAAAAGTATGGGCTAACCCTGATCGTGCAAACAACGTTCTTGGCTGGGTTGCAAAAGAGAACTTGGAAGATACTCTAGCTTCGGCTTGGAAATGGCAAGAGAAACTTCGCAGAGACGGTATTATGTAATTTATATTAATTAGGAATTAGTTCGTGGCTAAAGCCACAATTAGAAATTAAGAATTTTTATTAGACTAATAAACGATAAAGGTTGTAACGCTCACGTTACAACCTTTTCTTATATGATTTTGTAGTTAAAAACTACTTTTTATATACTATCTCGCAAATTTCGGGGTTACCTGTGATTGCGATTTTCTTAACCTCTGCTACTGGAGCAAATGAGTAGTATAACGATGTTACATCGGCAGTTGCTAATTCCTCGCCTGTTGCTGATAGTTGTTTTACTTTTACTCCATTTGCTGAACGCATTAGAATTGTACACTCTTTAACGCCTTCGGGTAAAATGATTGTAGCCTCTTCGGTTGGGGTGTATGTTGTTTCAAAATTTTTGTCAAATACATTCTCTGTTCCGTTTGCTCCTGACAGGTCGGCTGTAAGGTCAAATTTATCCATCTTCATTCCAACGGCAGAAGAAGAGTTATTTATATAACGTATATAACGGCATGGCATTGAGTTTGTACTCCACTTCTCTCCATCTTGTGAATACTCTGCTACAAGTGGAGCATTAAACTTTGTATCTACATTCTTTATGGTTGCAATAAATGGTAACTCAACTCCTACATATTCGCCCGGATTAAGAGTTATAACCTCCAATACGCGTTTTACTACTATTTGATCTTTGAATGTTGTTACTCGGTTATTTGCAAGTCGCTCAACATTGGTATATATTGATGCTTCGCGTTTTACAGGGTTTACCTCAAATGAGCGAACTGCTACCCAGTTCTTTCGCTCCGACTCATCGTTACGTGCCAAACGTACATAACGTGCCTGAATAGGTGCTCCCTCCCATATTACATCATATACGCCATTAATGTTATCGCGTAAGAGTTGCCAGTTTTCGCCATCAAGAGAGTACTCTAATCGCGCCATATCAAAGTAGTCAACATCGTTGGGAACATTGCGACCTTGATTTATTATGATGGTTTTAACTTCTGTTACCTCTCCTAAGTCCATACCTATCCAACTGCCATCTTTTTGAGCATCGCCAGATGTGTAGAAACTATTTTTGTCGCCATCAAACATTGGCTTTACTTGTGTAGTTGCAAGGTTTGCAAATGTTCCTATTGCTTTGCGTACTGCAAGAGGCGTTCCCGATACGGTTGAGTAGTATTTGTTTGCCAATGCATCGGTTGTATTCTCAATAAAGGGTTGTAGTTTTAATGTTCCCGATTTGTGTGCAAGATATGCTGCTTGCTCATCAAAGTCCATACGATTCTCTTCAAACAAGTTCCAGAACTTCTCATACTCTCCTGCCTCGTAAAGTTTTATCAACTCAAGGGTGTTTTGTCCTCTTACTCCAAGTTTCTCAAACTCAACCAACCATGGACGGAGTTCCTCAACCAATGCTCGATTTATACAGAATGAGTCGATTGTTGCAGGTGCTGCTTCTATCTTTTTAAACTCTGCCATTAATGCATCGTATTGTGCTTGCGTGTACTCCTCAACTGTGAATGTTTCGGTCTCCCACGATTCATCACGGCGGTATCCTGTTTCGGTATCGCATGAGTGAATTGCGAATGTGCGGTATGCCTCTTTTGCGTTAGGCATCAACTCTTGCAAACCATTCTCCCAATTATCCATAGGAGCGTAATCACTAATATTCCAAGTGTAATCGGCAACTCCGTAAAGAGCCAATTTTGATGCCTCACCATGCTCCATTGGGTTGCTTACAAATCCTGCCATAGTAGAAGTTGTTGCTGTACTGTCTAATCCATATACTGGTCCTTGAAGTATAAGGTTACGAACATAGTCGGTTACAGGGTAGTTCCACCATATAAACGATGGGCGTTTGATACGCTCACTTACCCAATCGAGTGTTTCAGGGGTAATGTCGCCACAAACAAAATCTCCTGTCCACATTACGTGTATTGATGGATGTAACACTTTGCCCAATAGTGCCAAATATCCATCTGGTGCAGGATTTGCCCAAAGTTTAGTGTAGTCGGTTGGACAAATAATCAATGGTGCAACATCTCCTTTTACCTCAACAAACTCGGTGTGTAGGCGGTTGAGAAGTTGAGCCTGCATATCGGGACGTGTTCCTATTCCCTCAATGTCATCAAAGAATAGAGCGAATGAGCGAATACCTAAATCGTACATCGATTCAAACTTCTCATATAGTTTTTTGTAATCACTCTCGTTCCATTTAATATCTTTTCCTGGATGAATTGCCCAGATGAAATCAACATAGTTACGTTTTGATGCTCCTACCAACTCTTTGATTTTTTGAGCCTCCTCTTCGGGATATGGCAAACGCCAGTAGGGAGAACTATGATATGGATCATCTTTGGGACCATATAGGTATGAGTTCATTTTGAACTTACCATAGAAATCGAGTAACGAAACGCGTGTTTCGTGCGACCATGGTGTTCCATAAAATCCCTCAACTACTCCGCGATATGGCATATCGGGATAGTCAGTTATTGTCATATATGGAATCTCGTTCTCAGTTGATAGTTGTTTTAGTGTTTGTATTGCGTAGAATGCTCCACGCTCATCGTATGCCGAAACAAATATACCCTCTTTGTTTACTTCAAGGATATATGCTCCACTCTTATCAAGCATACTATCTGTTTGAGCAATAGCCTTATCAATGATAAACGAAGTGGGCACACCATTCTCTGTTATATTTAAATGAACAAGTGATTGGGCAACCAACTCCGACTCTCCTTCAGGTGCAAAACCTTTTGCAACATTCAAACTACCCTTTTTAGCCATCTCAATTTTTTGAGGTGTTGGGTTAATACGCACTTTTAACTCTGCCGTACAACTCATCAAAAATAGAGCCGACATTACGATTGATAAAAATCTGATTTTAAACATAGTTTATATAGATGTTTGTTTTTGATTATCTCTTTACCTTTTGTGGTTTTATACACACTAATTGCAAATATAACCATTTTATCTGACTCAACAAGTTGATTTAGGGCAAAATGATGATATTGTATAAATTTAGAGAGAAATAGTATTATTTCTTCAACAAAATTGGGGAGATGGGGGTTATTATTCTATAATGTAAATTTATTTGTATTATGAAGGATAAGAAGTTTTTGACTAATGAGGTGGGGGCTCCTGTTGAGGATAACACCAACTCGCTTACTGCGGGTAAAAGGGGGGCTATGTTATTGGAAGATACTTGGTATTTGGAGAAACTTGCTCACTTTGACAGAGAGGTTATTCCTGAACGTAGGATGCACGCTAAAGGGAGTGGTGCATACGGGGTTTTTACTGTTACTAAAGATGTTACTAAATATACGTGTGCTACCGTTTTTGCTGAGGTGGGCAAAAAGACCGACCTTTTTGTGAGATTCTCGACCGTTGCCGGGGAGCGTGGTGCGGCTGATGCGGAACGTGATATTAGAGGGTTTGCTGTCAAGTTTTACTCTGATGAGGGTAATTGGGATTTGGTTGGTAATAATACTCCTGTTTTCTTTTTGCGTGATCCTCTGCAATTTCCTGATTTAAATCATGTTGTTAAACGAGACCCTCACACTAATATGCGTTCACCTCAAAACTATTGGGATTTTTGGACTATGCTGCCTGAGGCTCTGCATCAGGTTACTATTGTGATGTCGGATAGGGGTATTCCTGCTTCTTATAGACACATGCATGGATTTGGTTCTCATACTTATAGTTTGATTAACAAGGATGGGGTTAGGCATTGGGTTAAATTTCATTGGGTTACTCAGCAGGGTATTAAGAACTTATCGAACGAAGAGGCTGAGGCTATTATTGCCAAAGATAGGGAGAGCCATCAACGCGACTTGTTTGATGCTATTAACAGAGGAGATTTTCCTCGTTGGAAACTATATTTCCAGATTATGACAGAGGAGGAAGCCGAAAACTATAAGGAGAATCCGTTTGACCTTACTAAGGTGTGGAGCCATAAGGATTTTCCTCTTATTGAGGTTGGGGTTATGGAGTTAAATCGTAATCCTGAAAACTATTTTGCCGAAGTGGAACAGTCTGCTTTTAATCCTGCTCACGTGATTCCTGGTATTGGTTTTTCGCCTGACAAGATGTTACAGGGTAGATTGTTCTCTTATGGCGATGCTCAACGCTACCGTTTGGGTGTTAATCACGACCAAATTCCTGTTAATAGGGCAAGGTGTCCGATGCATAGTTTCCATAGGGATGGTCAGATGCGTGTTGATGGTAATATGGGTGCTACCAAGGGTTATTCGCCTAACAGTATTGGAGAGTGGCAGACTAAGGGTGCTGCATACTCCTACTCTCCTACTGATGGGGAGAGTATGAGGTATAACCCTTATGAGGATAGGGATGATAATTGTTTTTATCAGCCTGGTAATTTATATCGTTTAATGTGCGAGGAGAAGCGTTGCTTGTTACTAAAAAATACGGTTGCTGATATTATGCCTGTTACCGAGAATGTGAAACTGCGTCATTGTGCTCACTGCTACCTTGCCGATACTGAGTATGGCTCAAGATTGGCAGAGATGCTTAACCTCGATCTGGAGGTTGTTAAATCATTGGCCGGTATGAGTCAGAAAGAGAGGTTTGAGGCAACAAGTAGTTGTTAGTTGTTGGCTAACGCCACCTCGCTGGGATAGTTTTTAGTTGTTAGAATAGCAGATTATATGCTAAAACTAACAACTAAAAACTATAATACGATATGTGTCCCTGCTTGAGGGTTGTCTATTGCCGATGCGTGAGTAATTACTACCTCTTTTACTCCTGCTTCTAATGCTTTGAAGGCACTTTGGAGTTTGGGTAACATTCCGCCCGATACTATGCCTGCGGCTTTTAATTCTTCAAATTTCTCGCGGTTTATTAGTGGTATTACCGAGTTGTCATCGTTCTCATCCATTAATACTCCTGGTTTTTCGAAACAATAGATTAGGGTTACATTAAACTTTTCGGCTACGCCTTTTGCTACTTCACTTGCTATGGTGTCGGCATTGGTATTTAGCAGATTTCCTTTTCCATCGTGTGTGATTGGTGCTACTACGGGGTATGTTCCGCCTTGTAATAGGTTGGCTAACATTTCTCCATCTACTTTTACCACGTCTCCTACATATCCGTAATCAATTGGTGTTGCGGGGCGTTTGTTTGACAGGATTATTCCTGCATCTGCTCCGCATACGCCTATGGCGTTTATGCCTCGAGATTGTAGTGATGCTACAATGGTTTTGTTTACTAATCCTGCATATACCATTGTTACCACCTTAAGGGTTTCGGCATCGGTTACTCTACGACCATCTATCATTTGGGTTTCAATGCCTAATTGTGCCGATATTTTTGTTGCTGAACGTCCTCCTCCATGTACAAGTATTTTGCATCCTTCTACCTTTGCATAATCATTTAATAGTACATTAAGGGTATCGCTCTCCTCTACTATTTTGCCTCCTACTTTTATTACTTTTAGTTGTTCCATTTTTTGCTCTGCTTTTTAGGGTTTTACTCTCCTCCAAACTCCATTAGGTACGATTTTATGAATTGATCTAAGTCTCCGTCCATTACTCCTACTACATCGGATGTTTGATAGTTGGTGCGATGATCTTTTACTCTTCTATCATCAAACACGTAACTGCGTATTTGTGAGCCCCACTCTATTTTTTTCTTTCCTGCCTCTACTTTTGCCTGTTCTTCCATACGGTGTTTCAACTCTTTGTCGTATAGTATTGAGCGGAGTTGTCGCATAGCATTTTCACGGTTTTTTGGCTGGTCGCGAGTCTCGGTGTTCTCAATCAATATCTCCTCCTCTTCGCCTGTATAGGGATCTTTGTAGTTATAGCGTAGGCGTACTCCCGACTCTACTTTGTTTACGTTCTGTCCGCCTGCACCTCCAGAACGGAAGGTATCCCACGATATTGCAGAGACATCTACTTTTACTTCGATTGAGTCATCTACAAGGGGTGTGATGAATACTGATGCAAAGGATGTCATTCGTTTTCCTTGTGCATTATATGGTGATACTCTTACCAAACGGTGTACTCCGTTTTCGCCTTTTAGGTAACCGTATGCAAATGCTCCTTCGGCATGCATGGTTACGGTTTTTATTCCTGCTTCATCGCCCTCTATCAGGTGGTCTATTGCGAGTTTGTATCCTTTTGATTCGCACCAGCGCGAATACATACGCATTAGCATCTCTGCCCAATCTTGACTTTCAGTGCCTCCTGCTCCTGAGTTTATCTTTATTACGGCATCCATTTTATCCTCTTCGCGTCGTAACATATTGCGAAGTTCTAATTCTGATACCAAATTTATTGCTCTTTCGTATGCTTTATCAACGTCTGCCTCTTCAACAACTCCCTCTTTTAAAAATTCGTAGGCAAGTTGTAACTCCTCTACTGCCGCTGCTACTTGGTTGTATCCGTCAATCCAGTATTTGAGTTCTTTTATCTTCTTCATCTGCAACTCCGCTTTGTCTCTGTCGTTCCAAAAATCTGGAACGTGAGTACGAAGTTCCTCCTCTTCTAACTCTATTTTCTTACCATCGGGGTCAAAGATACCTCCTCAACGCCAACTTGCGTTCTTCTGTCTCTTTCAGTTGTTCTATTGTTATCATCTATTTTACATTTTTTGCAACAGCGAAATTAATATTTGTTGTGGGATTTGCCAAACTTTCTTAAAAGATTGATTACAGAGCATATTTTTACTATTATAGATTATGTAGGTTTGCCATTTAAGAGTTATCTTTGCAAAGATAGTTTGTCATAGTTATACGACATATTGGCATATAATTGTATAATTTAACCATTGGCACTATTTTTGTACTTTAATTCTGTGTAATTTTATTAATAAATAACGATAGAGATTTTAATGGATATTCAAGAACAACTTATTTCAACTATTGTTGATTCTATTCAAGATAAAAAGGGTAGTAAGATTATTGTTGCAGACCTTTCTGATATTGAGGGTGCAACTGTTAGAAACTTTATTATTTGTACTGCCAAATCTACAACTCAAGTTGCGGCTGTTGCCGATAACATTAGAGAGAAAGTTCGTGTTGACTTAGGTATTAAACCTTATGGATACGATGGTTACAAAAACTCTCAATGGATTGTTATTGATTATGGACACATGTATGTTCATGTGTTCTTACCTGAGGTTAGAAACTTTTATAAGTTAGAACAACTTTGGAGCGATGCTAAAATAACAGAGATTCCCGATCTTGATTAATTACATGTTCAAAAAGATTTATGAGTAAAAAAGGAGGATTTAAAATAAGTTTATATTGGGTATATTCGCTCATCGCAATTGCCCTTATCGTTCTTTACTACAAGAATGACGATTCGGTGAGTAAAGAGGTTCCTTGGAGTACGTTTGAAGAGATTGCCAAAAACGAGAACAATGGCATTAAGACCATAAAGGTGTTCCGCAATAGTGGAACAATTGAGGCTGTTCTTACAGATAGTTTAGGCGCAAAGATTTTTGAGAAAGATATTACTAAGGTTGGGGAGAATCCAACTTTGATTGTTAATATCCCCTCTGCTGATAATTTTAGCGAGTCGGCTTCGGAGTGGAAGAAAGAGAACAACTTTAATGTTCCTATCACATACGACGATAGTAGTGATTTTACTGATATTATATGGGGATTTGGTCCTATACTACTACTCGTGGTATTTTGGATTTTTATAATGCGTAAAATGTCTGGCGGCGGTGGAGGCGGCAACGGAGGTGTCTTCAACGTTGGTAAGGCAAAGGCTCAAGTCTTTGACAAGAACGGACCTATTAAGGTTACTTTCAATGATGTTGCCGGTTTGAGCGAGGCAAAACAGGAGGTTGAGGAGATTGTTGATTTCTTGAAGAATCCTAAAAAATATACTGTATTAGGTGGTAAAATTCCTAAAGGTGCATTGCTTGTAGGCCCTCCAGGAACTGGTAAAACTCTTTTAGCAAAGGCTGTTGCAGGAGAGGCTAATGTCCCTTTCTTGTCGCTCTCTGGCTCTGACTTTGTTGAGATGTTTGTGGGTGTGGGTGCTTCACGCGTTAGAGACCTATTTAAACAGGCTAAAGAGAAGGCTCCTTGTATTGTGTTTATTGACGAGATTGATGCAGTAGGTAGAGCCAGAGGCAAGAATGTTGGTATGGGTTCAAACGAGGAGCGTGAGAATACTCTAAACCAACTTCTTACCGAAATGGATGGTTTTGGTTCTAACAGTGGTGTTATTGTTTTGGCCGCTACTAACCGCGTTGATATTCTGGATAAGGCTCTTTTACGCGCTGGACGTTTTGACCGCCAAATATATATTGAACTTCCGGAACTTAATGACCGCAAAGCGATATTTAATGTTCACCTAAGAGGTGTTAAGATTGATGAGAGTGTTGATGTTGACTTACTTGCAAGACAGACTCCTGGTTTCTCAGGTGCTGACATTGCTAATGTTTGTAACGAGGCTGCGTTGATTGCGGCTCGTAGAAACAAAAATGAGGTGAGCCGCCAAGACTTTATGGATGCTGTTGATAGGATTATTGGTGGTTTGGAGAAACGTGGAAAGATTACTACCGAAGAGGAGAAACGTTCTATCGCTATTCACGAGGCCGGTCATGCAACTTTGAGTTGGTGGTTACAATATGCCAATCCATTGGTTAAGGTTACTATTGTTCCAAGAGGTAAGGCTTTAGGTGCGGCATGGTACTTACCCGAAGAGCGTAAGATTACAACTTTGGAGCAAATTCAAGATGAGATTTGTGCTATTCTTGGTGGACGTGCTGCCGAAGAGTTATTTATTGGCAAAATATCTACTGGTGCGGCTAACGACTTAGAGCGTGTTACCAAACAGGCGTATGCTCTTGTAACATATTTTGGTATGAGCCCTGAGTTGCCAAATATTTCGTACTACGACTCATCTGGTCAAGGTTATGGTTTTACTAAACCTTATAGCGAAGATACTGCTAAATTAATTGACAAAGAGGTTAACAGACTTATTGCAGAGCAATATGAGAGAGCCAAAAAAATTCTTTTGGAGAAAGCCGAAGGACACCACGCTCTTACCTCAATTCTTTTAGAGCGTGAGGTTATATTTACTGAAGATGTTGAGAAGATTTTTGGAAAACGTCAATGGAGTTCTCGCACCGAAGAGATTATGGAGGCTGAAGAGAAAAGATTAGAGGAGGAGAAACGATTCATAGAAGAGAAATCATCTGAAACAAGCAATAGTTGTGAAGAGGAGAAAAGCGAGAAAAAGAACGTAGAAGAAGAGGAGGTAATAACTAACAACATTTTGGTTGAGGAAGAGAAAACTGATAGTACAACCGATAAAGATTAATTTTATGAAAAGTGTTATTGTAAGAAGCATCACAGGTATATTTTTTATTGCTTTTGTTGTATGGGCAATAATGTATAATCCTATATCGTTATGGGCGTTACTTGCTATCATAACTGGTGTTTCATTGTATGAGTTCTACAAGATTATTTTCAAAGGCGAGTTTACCTTTATGCAATATATGATGCACATTACTGCCGGTATATACCTTACTACTATTGTTTGGATGGAGTCTACTATGGTAATGGATGCAACTGAGAATAAGGCAATAACTTACGCTCCATACTTGTTATATGTTATGATTGTTTTCATAACTGAACTTTATGCTAAGAGAGAGGAGCCTTTTACATACGCTGCTAAGAGTTTAGCAGGTCACTTATATATTGCTCTTCCCGTTGGGCTTTTGAGTTTTATTGCTTTTAGTGGATTATCAGTTCTCTCAATATATACACCTACAATGCTACTTGCCCTATTGGTTATTATTTGGGTTTATGATACTGGTGCCTTTGTTACTGGTATGACTTTTGGAAGACACCGTTTGTTTGAGCGTATCTCTCCAAAAAAATCGTGGGAAGGTTTTTGGGGTGGCGTAGGTTTTGCTCTACTCGCTTCTTGGGGTATTTATGCTATTCTTGAGAACTATGGTTTAAACTCAATGGAACTATATAAATGGTTAGGTTTTGCTGTTGTTGTGGTAGTTTCGGCTACAATGGGTGACTTAACTGAATCTCTTTTGAAACGTACTTACGGAGTTAAAGACTCAGGCAAGATACTTCCCGGACATGGTGGTATGATGGACCGCTTTGATAGTGTATTTATGGCTGCTCCTGCAGCTTATATATACCTAAGTATTGTAATGTAAGAGGAGATGTTATCCATCTTAGTTGATAAAAATCAAGCGAGTTATCTCTGGATAACTCGCTTGATTTTTAAATATGCATATTCTACTCACTCACAGGACGGATAGGGTATCCATAATATCGTGGAGCAAGACTTGATGATATATTATCTAATGTCAATTGCAAGAACCTCGCATTATTACAATAATCTATATAAAGAGTACTTGACCAATAATAGCCGTTTGCTGTCATAAGATTCTTATTCTCATTATAATATCCTGCTATTGGCAAGAATATTGTATTTCCGTTTTTCTTACTTTTTACAGTATATCCACTTACGCCATTAATTGTCTGCAAAAACCATTCACAGTTATTTGTGTCGCGTAATTCATCTTGCTCCTCTTTTGTTGGCATTCGCCAACTTCCTCCCCAAGTAATTCGTGCGGCATCATCTTCTAAATCAAGTTGGGTTTTATCATCAATTGTTCCAAAAGTTGATTTACTACAATATTTATTCATTGTTTCCCGGGAGCCTTCGCACAATTTATATGTAGTCCAATCGTACCAACTTTTTGAGGCTGTTTCACCCCATGCAAAATAGTCTCCAGCCTCTTCAGGTGAAGTGGCTCCTACATTGCAAGTTGCCCATTTTACAGATAAGCCAAGATCAACGTAGGTATGTCCGTTTATACTTCTTTTTAATTTTATACTATCTATCTCTGATATATACTCACTATATATTAACTCTCCTCCTTTATATATTTCAACTTTGTTTTGCGCTATTGTATTAACTGAAATTAGTGCTATAATCAATAATATTATTGACTTGAATTTCATATATAGGATTTGCTTAAGAGATTAATTTAAACGAATTACTTTTTTGCTCCTCGTGTACGATAGTCGCAATAGACTTTGCCTTTTAGAATATTATTGAGTTTTCCTTTTATCAGCTGCTTGCGTATGGGCGAGGTGTGGTCGATGAACAATTTGCCTTGCAAATGGTCTTGCTCGTGCTGTATTACACGTGCTATATAACCTTCAAACCACTCGGTGTGTGGCTCAAATCTTTCATCTACATAACTTACTTTTATCTTCTCTTTGCGTGTTACAGATTCGCTTATTCCCGGAAGACTTAAGCATCCTTCAGGACGTGTAATGTTCTCTCCTTCCAACTCCTCTATTACTACATTCATCATTGTTTTTTTTAATCCTTTATACTCAGGATAGGTATCTGATATAGGATCAAGGTCAATTATTAAGAGGTTTAATGCTAATCCCACTTGCGGTGCTGCCAAACCTATTCCTTCGGATTGTGTAAGGGTTTCGTACATATTCACCAACAATTTATCCAAATCGGGATAATCTGGGGTTACATCTTGTGTTTGCTTACGTAATACGGGCATTCCGTATAGATAGATTGGTAATATCATAGTTTATTGTATTTTATTTGCTCTAAATAACTTTGTAGTATTATCACTGCACTCACACGATCAGCGAGTCCTTTATCGCGACGCGCCGATTTTTTTACTCCTCCAGATAGTATTGCTTGATGTGCCAATACGGTTGTATATCGTTCATCGTGCATTACTACTTTCATTTGTGGAAATTTCTCTTTAAATTTGGTAACAAAGGTTTTTACTCGGGCAGCATTTTCGCTTAATGTTCCGTCTGTTTGTTTGGGCAGACCAACTACTACGGTCTCTACCTCCTCTTTTGCAAAATAGTCGGTAAGAAACTTCATTAACTCATGGGTTGCAACTGTTGCCAACGAATTTGCTATTATTTGCAGGGTATCTGTTACTGCTACTCCTGTTCGCTTTGCTCCGTAGTCTATTGATAATATTCTTGCCATAATTGATTACAAAATTACAAAATAAGGGGGTATTGGCAAAAAGTTAGTTCTATTTGTTTGGTTTTCTCTTTGTTTTTTTATTTTGTTTTAATAAATTTGATGATTATTTGAAATTTATTAAATCTTAGAACAATGTATTTACATAAAGAGTTGGAGACGATGAGTCGTCCCGAGATTGAGAAACTTCAATTAGAGAGATTACAGAAAGTTGTTAAACACTGTATGAACTCTCCATTTTATAAGAAACGTTTTGAAGAGATTAATCTTAAACCAGAAGATATTAAGAGTTTGGATGATCTTAAGAAGATTCCTTTTACTACTAAACAAGATTTGAGAGATACTTATCCTTTTGGTATTGCTTCGGTACCATTAGAGAAGTGTACACGACTTCATTCTTCAAGTGGTACTACTGGGAACCCTACCGTTATTCTGCATACAGAGAAAGACCTTCAAGAGTGGGCTAAGGCAGTTGCAAGATGCCTTCATATGGTTGGTTTACGCCCTTCTGATGTATTCCAAAATTCATCGGGTTATGGTATGTTTACTGGTGGTTTAGGTTTTCAGTATGGTGCTGAACATTTGGGTATGCTTACTGTTCCTGCTGCCGCTGGTAATACTAAGCGTCAAATTAAGTTTATTACAGACTTTGGCACTACTGCTCTTCACGCTATTCCAAGTTACGCTTCTCGCCTTCATGAGGTGATGGTTGAGATGGGTATTGACCCTCGAAAGGATACTAAACTTAAAACTTTGATTATTGGTGCAGAGCCTCACTCGGAGGAGCAACGCAAACGTATTGAGGAGATGTTGGGTGTTAAGGCTTATAACTCGTTTGGTATGTCAGAGATGTGTGGCCCCGGCGTTGCATTTGAGTGTACCGAACAGAATGGTTTGCATATATGGGAAGATTACTATATTGTAGAGATTGTTAACCCTGACACTTTGGAACCTGTTGCTGAGGGCGAGGTTGGAGAGTTGGTTCTTACTACTCTTAACCGCGAGGCTATGCCTTTGTTGCGTTATCGTACTCGCGACCTTACCAGAGTATTACCCGGAGAGTGTCCTTGTGGTCGTCACCACAAACGTCTTGACCGAATGAAAGGACGAAGCGATGATATGATTATTCTTAAAGGTGTTAATATATTCCCTATTCAAATTGAGACTATTCTTCTCCAATTCAAGGAGTTAAGCACTGATTATTTGATTACTCTTGAAACTAAAGATAGTAACGATGATATGACTATTGATGTTGAGTTGAACGATATGTTTACCGATGATTATGGTCGTTTACAATCACTTACTAAAGAGATTACTCGCCAAATTAAGGATGAGATTTTGGTTACTCCTCATGTTCGTTTGGTTTCAAAAGGCTCACTTCCTAAGAGTGAAGGTAAGGCTGTGAGAGTTAAAGATCTTCGTAAAACTTTTTAATTTATTATAATTATGACAGTTCATCAACTATCGGTTTTTGCCGAAAATAAATCGGGAACTATTCAACGCGTTCTTGACCTTTTAAAAGAGGGTAATATTCAAATTATAGCATCAACTATTGCTGATACTACCGACTATGGTATTTACAGAATTATATGCTCTGAACCTACTCGTGCTTACGAAACATTGAGAGAGGCAGGTATTTCGGTTAACTTGACTGACGTATTTGCTATTACGTTGGAGAATGAAGTTGGTAAAGCAGCCGACACTATTAAATTATTTAGTGATGCAGGTATTGATATTTCGTACTTGTATTCGTTTATGTTAGGCAATAAGGGTATTCTTATTTTCCGTACTAAAGATTCTGAGAAGGCTCATGAAATTATTATGCTTAACAAACTTAATTTTGTTGCAGAGAAGGATTTGTCAACTCTAATTTAAAAGAGATATCCTATAATAAACAAAATAGACCAATTAGTAAGACTAATTGGTCTATTTTGTTTATGTCCGTTTTGAGTGCTGGTTACATTTGCCGGAACATTACCATATCACTACCATATTAATCAATGGTTATTTTGTTTGCAGCAACTTTGTCGGGCATAAATATTTTTGCAGTTTTCTCAAACTTCTCAACCGAATCGGTTGTAAGGTATATCCTCTCTCCTCCTTTTGTACAACGTTGCTCCATCTCGGGATGACGCATAAGATAGTCTTTTAAACTCTCTGCTACCAATTCGCCTTGTAGTATAAGGTTTACTCCTTTGGGGAGTGCCTCTCGTATCTTATCTTCTAATATTGGATAGTGCGTACAACCTAATATTACAGTATCAATATCCGGCGATTGTGACATTAGTGCATCAATATATTTTTTTACGAAGTAATCGGCTCCGGGTTTGTCATATTCTGAATTTTCAACCAACGGTACAAACATTGGACACTCTTGTCCAAATACCTCAACTTCAGGGAAGAGTTTCTTTACCTCTAACGGATAAGTCTGAGATTGTATTGTTCCTGTTGTTCCTAATACCCCCACTTTACCTGTTTTGGTTAAATTACCTATCGCCTCAACTGTTGGGCGTATTACACCTAATACACGTCGTGTGGCATCAATATTGGGCAAATCTCTTACCTGTATTGATCGGAGTGCTTTTGCCGATGCTGTATTACACGCTAATATTACAAGTGGAGCTCCCATCTTAAACATTTGCTTTACGGCTTGAAGCGTAAAGTCATATACGGTTTCAAATGAGCGTGTTCCGTATGGTGTTCTTGCATTATCTCCCAAATAGATATAATCATATTGGGGCATTGCCTTAACTATCTCCTTCAGAATTGTAAGTCCTCCAAATCCTGAATCGAATACTGCTATCGGTCCTCTCTGCATCTCCATCTTATAGTTTTTTATTTATGGCGTAAATTTACAAATAAAAAAGAGAATTACAGTCTTTTACTGTAACTCTCTTCTATATTTTTTAATCTTTTTATTTGAGTAGGTCTAATTTTGCCTTTACAAAGATGGTTATATCCTCAAAATTTGCTCCTTTGTAGAGCATTTGTGCTTCATCTATTACAAACATATATCCGCCTTCATCTCCTACCGACTTTACTGCCTCCATAAGTTTTGCTTTTATTGGCATCATCAATAGTTCTTGTTGTTGCTTAATATCATTTTGTGCAACCATCATAAAATCTTCTATTGCTTGTGATATGGTTAGCAACTCTTGCTCTCGGCGTGCTCTAATATTCTCAGGCATTGTTTGACGAGATTTTACATAGTCGGTATATTTGTTCTCATACTCGTTCTTTATGCTCTCATTCTCTTCCTTATACTTCTGAGCCAAATCTGCTAATTTTTTATTTGCCTCTTCAGTTTCGGGCATCGCATCAAAAATTTCTTGTAATCTTACTGTTGCAAACTTCAACTGGATTTGAGAGATTGCCAACATTGGGATTATAGCAAATAGTGATAATAGTAATATCTTTTTCATAATATAATGTTTAAAAAAATAAGAGAGTGTCTAACTCCCTTATTTTTATATTTTTCAGAAATTGAGTTCTATTGTATTCCTAATTTTGCTTTTACTTTTGGGGTAATATCTTCGGTCATTGTCCCTTTGAAGACTACTCCTGTTTCATCAAGAACATACACATAGTTCCCTTCTGTTCCAACCTCTTTTACGGCTGTCATCAATTTCTCTTGAATTGGAGCCATTAGTTTCTCTTGTTCTGCTTGGATATCCTCTGCCGCCATTCTTCTGAAATTCTCAGTGCGTTGCTCAATCTCTTGTAACTCTGCTAAACGTGCGTTTAGGATATTCTCAGGAAGTGAGTCTTTTTGCTCTGTTATGGCAGCATATTTTGTTTGTAATTCTTCTGCCATTTTTGACAACTCGCTCTCATATTTCTTTTGTTTATCTTGTAATGCTGCTGTTGCTGCTGAAGTCTCAGGCATTACTTGAAAGATTGCTTGTAAGTTTACTGTTGCAAATTTAAGGTCTTGTGCCGAAACACATATTGGCAACGCTAAAAGTGCCACTACTAAAAGTTTCTTTAACATGATATATTTTGTTTAATGGTTAATTACTATGTTTTCAGTTGCAAATTTATATATTTATTTTGAATATCCCAACTTTGCTAATACTTCGTTGCTTATATCTATTTTTGGTGTTGCATAGATTACGCTTACAGCCGATGCTCGGTCAAGTATCATTTGATAACCTTTATTTGTTGATATGGTTTTTACGGCTTCGTAAATATCATCTTGAATTGGTTTCATTAACGCTTCGCGTTTTTTATACAACTCGCCTTCCGGTCCAAAATAGTTACGTTTCATTTCAAGAGTTTTTTTATCCTCTTCGTATATCTCTTCTTCTTTTTTTGTTTTTTGATCAGCGGTATAGAAGATTTGGTTTGCTTGGTAATCTTTATACATTGCTTCAACCTTTTGAGCTTGTTGTTCAATCTCCTTCTCCCACTTTTGAGATACTTGTTTCAACTGTTCGTTAGCCATTTCATACGCAGGTATATTACTCAATATATACTCCATATCTATTAGGGCAAACTTTTGTGCTTTTGCCTCTACTGCTAAAAGTGCGATAAACGCTACCAGAATGATTGATAACTTTTTCATAATTTCTGTTTTTAAGTTGTTTTCTGTCTTTTTGACAACAAAAATTTGAATTGGTTTAATGATAACCATCAGTTACTCTTTCTTAATTAAGAATAACATAGTTCTTATGTCTAAAATTCTTGACCTATAATAAAGTGGATTTGGCTTCCTCCAACTTTGTCGTTTGATGGGAATGCCTTGTCAAATCCGTATGCCCAGTCAATTCCCATAAGTCCAATCATAGGCAAGAATATTCGGACTCCGACTCCTGCTGATTTCTTAAGTTGGAATGGGTTAAAGTCGCGAACATCTGTCCAAGCGTTACCTCCCTCAACAAATGCTAATCCATATATGGTTGTTGAGCCCTCCATAAGGATAGGACAACGCAACTCTAATCCAAATCGGCAATAGGCATATCCGTCATATCCGTATGGAGTTAACGATCCGTTCTCATATCCACGCAATGCGATGGTCTCAGTTGCGTATGTACTACTATATCCCGACATTCCGTCTCCTCCCATGTAGTAGGTTTCAAATGGAGATTTCTTTGCTCGGGTGTATGAACCCAAAATACCAGCTTCGGCTCTTGCCATAAGCACCAATGTATATTTTGAGTCGTATCGTGTAATGGGTAAGAATATACGTCCTTTTATCTTCCACTTGTGGTACTCAATCCATTTGTATTTCTCGTAATCTTTTGCTGTTGCATAATCGACATTCTCCCATAGCGAGTATGGCGGTGTTATTTGACACGACAGTACAAACTCTGATCCACGACGTGTATATAGTGGGTTATCCATTGAGTTACGCGAAAGGGTTAATCCTAATGATATGCTATGCGATTTTCCGTTTTGCATATAGTATAGGTATTGCCAATCTTTTAAGACATAGAGTTGATAACTTAAACTGGCTGAGAATTGGAAATAGTCATCAGGCCAATTTAGTCGTTTACCAAATCCTATTGATACTCCAAATAGTTGTAATGACTTATCAGGGTCATACGAGTAGCCATAACTATATCCGTTGTTATAACCATATCCATATCCTCCATATCCATATCCTCCGTAATATCCGTATGAATAGGGATCGTAGTAGTTATTGTTATAGTAACTTGAACTTACGTCTGTTTGACGGCTGTAATATGCCGAGAAACTGAACGAGTTAGGGCGTTTACCTCCAAACCATGGATCGAGGAACGATATACTATATGATTGATAGTATCGTGCATTGGTTTGCGCACTGATTGAGAATTGTTGTCCTTGTCCTTGCGGTATTATTCCCTTATATGATTTTGGGTTGAATAGGTTCTTAAATGAGAAGTTTGTAAACTTAAGACTTACTTTTCCGACAACTCCTGTTTGTCCCCATCCTAACGAGAACTCTATCTGGTCATTTGCCTTAGACTCCAATCCGTATATAATATCAACTGTTCCGCTTTCGGGATCTGGTTCAGGACGAATATCCATTGTCTCAGGATTAAAGTGTCCCATCTGTGCAATCTCACGAGCAGAACGCATCAAATCTGATTTACTGAATAGATCTCCCGGACGTGTACGCAACTCACGACGCACTACCTCTTCATATAGACGGTCATTTCCTTTAATTATTACGCGATTTATTCTTGCCTGAGGACCCTCCATTATACGAATCTCCAAATCTATTGAGTCATTTTGAATATTTACCTCAACTGGCTCTATATTGAAGAAGAGGTATCCGTTATCCATATATAGGGTTGAGATAGCATCTTCATCCTCAGTCATTCTTTGACGTAGTAACTTTTGGTTATATACGTCTCCCGGTTTCATCCTTAACAAGCGATTAAGTACCTCAGTTGGATATACGGTATTTCCTACCCAGTTTATATCTTTTAGATAGTATTTTTGTCCTTCATCAACCTCAATATAAACGTCAACCATACTCTCCTCAAAGGGTACAATGCTGTCACTTACAATACGAGCATCGCGATATCCCAACTCATTATATTTTTCAATTATAAGGTCAAGGTCGCCTTTATATTCGTTCTCTATGAATTTTTTTGATTTAAATAGTTTTAATATATCACCCTTTTCGTTGGTCTTTTTCATTGTACGCTTAAGTTTTTTATCGGTAATTACTTCATTGCCCGATATATAGACCTTGTGTACTTTTACCTTTGCCTTCTTATCAATATATATATCAACTATCATATAGTTCTTTTTTGACAAATCGGGATGGGTTACTATTCTGACTTCGGCATTTTTATATCCCTTTTCATCAAAGAACTTCTTAATTATCTTTTTTGCTCTATCAATTATATCTTGATTTACTTGTGAGCCTTTTGCTATTCCTATTTTTCCCGACAGGTCATCCTTGTCGCTCTTTTTTAATCCTTGAAAACGAACATCTGATACTCGAGGTTGTTCAGTCAGGTCAATATTTATCCACGCCTGATTACCTACTGTTTTGGTAAGTGTTATTGATACATCTGAAAATAGGCCTTGTTTCCAGAATCTTTTAACGGCTGCTGTTACTTCATCTCCCGGTATAGTGATTATTTGTCCCTTTGTTAATCCTGAAAAACCTATTACTACATAGTCGTCATAACTTTCTGCTCCTGTAACTGTAATATCTGCTATCTCATATTTTTTTGGATATGAGTAGTTTACCTTTGGCGTTGTTATAGTATCGGTGGCAGTGGTTTGTGCTTTTAATTGTGCTGGAAGTAACACTATTAAGAGCAAAACTATGTATAGTATTAATTTATGTATTGAATATGTTTTGTTCAAAATCATAATTGTTCGCTTGTTTTTCCGAATCTTCTCTCGCGAGATTGATAGTTGCATATTGCCTTATATAGGCTCTCCTTTCCAAAATCCGGCCAATACTCAGTAGTAAAATATAACTCTGAATATGATATTTGCCACATTAGGAAGTTGCTTATACGCTCCTCTCCTCCTGTGCGGATTAACAAATCTGGATCGGGAATGTTTTTTGTTGTGAGTGATTGAGAGATTGTATCTTCGGTTATATCATCAACTGATATCTCTCCACTACTTACTTTAGATGATATTTTCTTAACTGCATCTACTATCTCCCAACGCGATGAGTAACTCAATGCCAATACAAGTGTTACTCCTGTTCCTTGTGCTGTATCAGAGATACATTTATCTAATCGTTGACGTACCTCCTCTGGCATACGACTAATATTTCCTATTGCTTGAAGTCTTACCCCGTTCTTTATCAAATCGGGAGTCTCTCGCTCTATTGCCATAACCATTAATGCCATTAAAGCATCAACCTCCTCTTGAGGGCGGTTCCAGTTCTCTGTTGAGAAAGTATATAGTGTAAGGTATTTTATTCCGAGTTCAGTAGCCGCTTCGGTTACTGTACGCACCGAATCAACTCCTTTTTTGTGTCCGTATGAACGATCTAACCCTTGTGCCTTTGCCCAACGTCCGTTTCCGTCCATAATGATTGCTATGTGTTTTGGCAATCGGGTTTTGTCTATTTGCTCTAAATAAGATGTCATCTCTATAATATTACTTCTTAATCTATATTGTTACATACTCTACGTTTTAGACCAAAATCGTAGGTCACAGAAAACATTAAGTATGAATACCAATCGGTATTTTTCAGTGCTGCACTCTCAATTTTGTAGGGGTCATCTAATGCTTTTCCATCAAGTTTATCACCAAATGTTTTTCGCATCGAAAACTCCAACATCATATTCCATCTTTTGCCTACTTTGTATTTGACTCCTGCTCCTAATGGGAGAGATATTGAATAGAATCCGTCTCCTGCTTGTGGAATCATTACAAAATATACTCCAGCCAAGATGTAGGGCGATATTCTCTTTGTATTCAGATAGGTTTGTCCAATTCCGTAATTAAAGAAGTTGAACTCGCCTTGAACTCCTAAATCAACTAACTGCCTTTTAAATGAGTAGGTTGCTGCCGAAGGGTAATATAACCCTAATCCAGAACTCTCTCCTCGCATTGTTGCGGTTGATAGACCACACTTTAATGCCCAACGATAGTTGATGTTCCATCTGAACGTCATATCGAATGCCGCTCCGGGCTTACGGAATGGTTTATTTGGGTTGGCATCGCCCATATAAAATCCCATACCTGCTCCCGCTCCAATCTCATATTTATAAGATTGCGCACTGATAATGGTTGTTGTGATAAGAAATAATATTATTAACAGCGTTTTATTCATTGCTTTTTGTAAAGAGTTTTACACCCTTGTTTATTTAAACGTAAAATTTTAAATAAAATTATCTCTTATCGCTTTTTTATAAATTTTCTATGGTATTGGAGGGAATGTTAATCGCCAAATAACTCCTTTCCATACCTCATTTATAAAGTTATATTGTAACTCACTGCTTCCGCCAACCATATATACGAATGGGACTGTTTGAGTCTCCTCGTTGGTGAGCGACATTAGTTTTGTTATATTTTTTGTGTTTAGTAACTCTATATCACGCCACACTGGACCTTGTGCATCAGACTTCATTTCTACGGGAGAATCCAACACAAACACATCAGCCCCCATGCGTGGAACTATTGTTGAAGGTAATGCCATAGGCGAGGTTGCTCCTGCCTTTTTCCATTTTCCTCCGAGATTTGTAGTGTAATAGAGATCATTTGTCATCTTTTCACCATCCCAACCTCCTACTATAAAGTATGTGAGGACTTTGGTATGTAAATCTATCTCTGAGTTATATTCATAGGTGTAGTATGTAAACATTACAACTCCTGAGCGTGGTGTTATTAAGGTGCCTCCACTTACTGCATTATTCAGTATTGCCCAGTTGCTACCATCAAATCCCCAAACGGCATTAGTTAGAGAGCCATCACGTTTCTCTCCACATGCAATTACAATTTGATCGCGAGTCCACTTGCTTGTAAATGTTACTGATTGAGAGAATCCCTTTATGGGGAACTCATCGTTCATTGGCGAGAGTGTTATGGTTTGATTTGTAGCATTTATTGTTGCGTGATTATATTTTTCGTTATCTTTTACTATTGCCAATAGATTATTCTCATATACTCCTATTAACGATATTGGAGTGTACGTTCCCATTAATGTTGACTCCTCAAATTGAAGAGTATTTATATCGGTACAACTATATAGTTTGTTATCGGCAGAGAGAACATATAATGATGTCCCATCGTATGTTAGAGTACGCCAATCCATGCTATGCAATGTAACTTTTGTACTACTCTCCCACTCACTAAAATTTGTTGTACGATATACTGCTAATTCTCCACTTTTGTCTTGAACAAATAGATAGTATGCGTTGTCTATCGATATACATTTTGAAGATGCTACATTGTTTTGCTGTACTGGGATTGATGCGGTCTCAATCTTTTTCCAATATAGCGAATCGGCAACAACTTTATGGACATTTACTTTTAAGGTGTAGGTTTGCGAAGTGTGACCATCGGCAGCAATTACCTTCATTTTAACTTTATTCTCTTCGCTTTTTCTAAAGTCAATTGTTGCGTGACTTGTTGCCAAATAACTAAAGCTCTTTATTGCTCCGTTTTCATCTTCGTAATTTACATATACGTTGGCAGGATTCATAAAGGTTGCCTTTACCGCTATTTTAGATACATCGGTTCCCTTGGGCAACGAGTCTGCGTTGTAGATTAGACTTCTGTCAAGATCTATTGTAAAGAATATACTATCGAGGTTTGACAACACAGAGGTATCTTTTTGTAAGGAGAAGGCACATATCATTGTGTTTTGCTTTGAATAGTATATACCATCCTCCTCCAAACTTCCGCACGATGATAGCAAAACAATAACCGATACAACTGCTAATATTGTTATTTTTTTCAGAAATTTCATTTTGATCATATTTTACAATTTGCAAAGATAGTAAGTTTTTTTTGCTTTTCCCTTATAAATAAGGTAACAAATATGGTGCGAATATGTTAATAGAAGTTTAAAATATAACTAAAAAGAAGAAAAAGGGCGACTCGCCCTTTGTAATTCTGTTATTTATCGTTATAAAGATGATAGATTCTGGAACTTCCACATTCAGATGTTTGTGCTTCATCAAAAGATATTTTAGGAGCGGTTATTCCTTCTTCAATAACAATGGGCGATACCTCTCGGCGGATTTCATCCCATACGCCGCAATCAATGAACGACTGAAGTGTTTTTGTTCCTCCCTCAACCATTAGAGAGGTTACTCCACGACTATATAATTCTTTGAGTATTTGTGGTATTATATTTTCAGAGAAATCTATTTTTATATAGCGTTGGTCTGTCGTAGTTTGGCTTAAATTAGTAAATATTAGTGTTTGACTTTCGTTATTAAAGATTTTTCTATCATGTGGAAGTTTTGCATCTCTGTCAATTACTACTCGCAACGGATTTTTACCTTTCCATCCTCTTACGGTAAGCGTTGGATTATCGGTTAAAACGGTTGTTGTTCCTACCATTATTGCATCACAGAGAGACCTCTCTCTGTGCATATAAATAGAGGATACTTGTGATGAGAGTTGAACAGGTGTTGGCTTTCCGTTTTTTATTGCGGCTATATAGCCATCACTGCTTTCGCACCACTTTAGTAAAACGTATGGGCGTTTTTGAGTATGTGCTGTTATAAACTTACGATTTATAAATCTGCAATCTTCTTCCAAAACTCCTACTGTTACCTCTACTCCTGCCTCTTGCAATATACGTATTCCACGACCTGCCACTTCAGGGAAGGGATCTTTTATTCCTATTACTACTCGTGGTATCCCACACTCTTTTATAAGGTTACAACAAGGTGGTGTTTTACCATAATGCGAACAGGGTTCAAGCGTTACATACATTGTACTACTTTTCAAAAGGGTTTTATCTTTTACCGATGCTACTGCATTTACTTCGGCATGTGCCTCTCCACACTTACGATGATACCCCTCTCCTATTATTTTTCCATCGCACACTATTACTGCTCCTACCATCGGATTGGGAGAAACATTACCCTCGCCACAACGTGCAAGTTGTAACGCTCTTTGCATATAAATTTTATCACAATCCGATAGTGAGTTCATTTTTTTTATAACTTTGTATATTAAATTATCGTCCTTTGCAAATGAAAGATTCTATCAGATATATCGCAAACCACCTCTCTTCGTGCTACGATGCAAGGGAGTGCAACTCTATTGCTCGTTATATTGTTGAAGAGTTATCGGGTATGAGTTATTCTGATATTTTGGTCAAAGATACAAAATTTTTGGAAGTTGATAGAGAAAAAATTGAGGTTATAGTAAAAAGACTGTTAAATGGAGAGCCTTTGCAATATATTTTAGGATACTCATACTTTTGCGACTTGAAGATTGGCGTTGATAATAATGTTCTTATTCCCCGCCCCGAGACTGATGAACTTTGCCGTTTGATTATTGAGAGATACAAAGAGTCAGCTCCTAAGATTCTTGATATTTGTTCAGGTAGCGGTTGTATTGCTTTAGCTCTTAAAAATGGTATTCCTAAAGCAAGTGTTGAGGGCGTTGATATTTCACTTGGTGCTATTTCGGTTGCTCGTAAAAACGCCGAGAGTCTAAATCTTGATGTTGAGTTTAATGAGTATGATGTTATTACAGATACTCCAAAAATTCAAAATTGTTACGATATAATCGTTAGTAACCCTCCATATATTTGTCAATTTGAGAAGGAGAAGATGGAGAGCAACGTATTGGATAATGAGCCTCATATTGCCCTCTTTGTTAGTGATGATAACCCTCTTGTTTTTTACGATAAAATCGCAGAATTGGGATGCTCAATTTTAAAGAGTAGTGGCAATCTTTTCTTTGAAATTAATCCTTTATTTTACAAAGAGTTGACAGAAATGCTCATATCAAAAGGGTATGCAAATATTGAGGTTATAAACGACATTAACGAACGTAAGAGATTTATTGCATGTACGAAGATATAGAGAAAGCTAAGCGAAGTATAGAGAAGGAGGAGGCTTTAAATAAATGCTGTATGATTTGTTCTAAGGCTGAATACTCTATTTGGGATATCAGAGAAAAACTCCGCAAATGGGGGATTGATTGCGACACCCAGAACGGAATAATAGAATATCTTTGCGATAATAACTTTATAAACGAAGGGCGATACGCTGAGTGTTTTGTTTCGGAAAAATTTAGATTAAGCCACTGGGGACGTATTAAGATTGGTTATGCTCTAAGACAAAAAAAGGTTGCAGAAGAGTATATATCTTCGGCTATGGACGTTATTGATGATGTGCAATATTTTGAGATACTTAAACAACTTATATTAAGTAAAAGCAAAGGCGATATCTCGGACTTTAAAAAGAGGGCATCGGTCTATAATTTTGCTTTATCAAGAGGGTTTGAAGCGGATCTTATAAACAAAGCGTTCAGGGAAATTAGTAATGAGTAGTATGGAAAAGATAAGAGAGGTTATATCGGCGATTGTGGATCTGTTCTACCCCAGACTGTGTTTGGTTTGCGGTACTGCTCTTACAAGTAGCGAGAAGCATATTTGCACTTCGTGTATTGCCTCTATACCTCGCACAAATTTTCATACTGCAATGAGAAATATTGCGGAAGAGTCATTTGCCGGCAAGGCTTATGCAAAGAGTGTATATTCATGGTTTTTTCACTCTCACGAAAGCGAATTTGCTAAACTTATTTACAACTTCAAATATAGAGGCAATTACAATCTGGCAGAATATTTAGGTGAGATGTACGCCAAAGAACTTTTGGTTGATAATATAACTCTGAAATTTGACTACATAATACCTGTTCCACTACACCCTAAGCGTAAAAAGAGCAGAGGGTATAACCAAAGTTTTTATATCGCAAAGGGTATTAGCAATGTATTTGGTGGTGTTGTAAGAGAGGATATTTTATCGAGAAAGAGCGAGACGGAGTCTCAAACCAAAAAGATGAGATTTGATCGCTGGGAAAATATTAAAGATGCTTTTGAGACTACTCCTGCTACACGTGATGATATAGAGAAAGAGATTCTTATTGTGGATGATGTCACCACAACTGGTGCTACTATTGCCGCTTGTATAATCTCTTTGCGTGAGGGTGGGTACAAAAATATATCGGTACTTACTTTGGCGTATGCTAATAAATAGTCGTTGGTTGCCGGCTAAAGTTGCCCCTACGTGGTAGTTGTCAGTTTTTAGTTGTTAGAAATATTTTTACTTGAAAAATAATTTTATTTTTGCTTTCGCTATTTGCAGATTATTATGTAACTTTGATTTTTAAATCAAATAGTAACTAAGGACAGAGGTTAGAAATATTAATTTAAAAAATATATTTATCATGAATTCAGTTGACAAATTATTGGCTAAAAAGTTATTAGGTATCAGTGCAGTTAAACTTCAACCTAAAAATCCTTTTACTTGGGCTTCGGGATGGAAATCTCCAATCTACACAGACAATAGAAAAACTTTATCGTTCCCTGATGTTAGAACTTTTGTTAAGATTGAACTTTCTCGCCTTATTGCCGAGAAATTTGAAGAGTTTGATGTTATTGCTGGTGTAGCAACTGGTGCTATTGCTCAAGGTGCTATGATTGCTGATGAACTTGGCATGCCTTATGTTTATATCCGTTCCGCAGCCAAAGATCATGGTATGGGTAACTTAATTGAGGGCGACATTAAACCTGGTCAAAAAGTTGTTGTTGTGGAAGACCTTATTTCAACCGGAGGTAGTAGTTTGAAGGCTGTTGAGGCTGTTCGCCAAGCAGGTTGCGAGGTTGTTGGTATGGTCGCTATCTTTACATATGGTTTCCCTCTTGCTGAAGAGAAATTTAAAGAGGCTGGTGTTACTCTTTATACTTTGAGCAACTACAACGCTGTATTGGAGGCTGCTGCTGAAACTGGTTATATCAACAGCGAGGATATTGAGACTCTTAAAGTCTGGAGAGAGAATCCATCACAATGGATGCAAGAATAATCACAAAAGATTTAAATATTTTAAATGAGTATAAGTAAATACGAAAGTTCTGTAAAAAGTGTAAACTCTCCTGTTGACGCAATTTATAACACCCTCTCTGACTTAAACAATATTGAGAGGGTTAAGGATAGAATCCCTGCAGACAAAGTTAAAGATATTAAATTTGACAGAGATAGTTGTTCGCTAAGGGTTGATCCTGTTGGAGAAGTTAAGTTTATAATCTGCGACAGAGAAGAGAATAAGACAGTTAAATTTACTGCCGAAAACTCTCCTCTACCTGTATTTATATGGATTCAGATGTTGCCTGTTACTGAAACTACTTCAAAAATCAAGGTTACATGCCACTTGGAACTTAATATGTTCTTACGCGGTATGGTGGGTAACAAAATTAAAGAGGGTATTGAGAGAATTGCAGATACTTTGGCTGCTATAAACTATTAATCATATTCACAAAAAAAAGATATGGCAGAGAAACTTTGGCAGAAAACCACTATTGTTAACTCAGAGATTGAGCGTTACACTGTTGGTCTGGATAGAGAGTTAGACCTGTTTCTTGCTCCATTTGATGTACTTGGCTCTATTGCACACATAACTATGTTGGAGTCTATTGGTCTACTTACTGAGAGCGAACTTAAAACTTTAACTACTGAGTTAAAAAACATATACAAAACTACTCAAGATGGCTCATTTGTAATTGAAGAGGGTATTGAGGATGTTCACTCGCAAGTTGAACTCTTGTTAACTCGCAAACTTGGAGATATTGGCAAGAAGATTCATAGTGGACGTTCGCGTAACGACCAAGTTTTGGTTGACCTTAAACTCTTTATGCGTAGCGAAATTAAAGAGATTGTCTCTCTTTGCGACAAACTTTTTAAGACTCTTATTGCTCAAAGTGAGAACTACAAAGAGGTGCTTATGCCCGGATATACTCACTTGCAAGTTGCTATGCCATCTTCGTTTGGTTTGTGGTTTGGTGCATACGCAGAGAGTATTGTTGATGACCTTAACGTGCTACAAGCAGCATATAAGGTTGTTAACCGTAACCCTCTTGGTTCAGCCGCTGGTTATGGCTCTTCGTTCCCACTGAACAGAACTATGACTACAAACCTTTTAGGGTTTGACTCAATGAACTACAACGTGGTTTATGCTCAAATGAGTAGAGGTAAAACAGAACGTATTGTTGCTACTGCTATGGCTTCTATTGCCGCAACTATCTCAAAACTTGCTTTTGATGCGTGTATGTTCAACTCTCAAAACTTTGGTTTTATTCGTCTTCCTGATGAATACACAACAGGCTCGAGCATTATGCCTCACAAAAAGAATCCTGATGTGTTTGAGTTGACTCGTGCCAAATGCAACAAACTTCAAGCATTGCCTTATCAGATTACTCTGATTGCAAATAACCTGCCTTCGGGCTACTTCCGCGATATGCAACTTATTAAGGAGTCGTTCCTTCCTGCTTTTGCTGAACTTAAAGATTGCTTGATTATGACAACTGAAATGGTTAGATTAATTGAGATTAAAGAGGATATTATTGAGGATGACCGTTATAAATATGCTTTCAGTGTGGAAGAGGTAAACCGCAGAGCAAAAGAGGGAACTCCTTTCCGCGATGCCTACAAGCAGGTGGGTATTGAGATTGAACAAGGGTGCTTTACCCCAAATAAAAATATTTGCCACACCCACGAAGGCAGTATA
Organism: Bacteroidales bacterium; assembly: GCA_017521245.1. NCBI lineage: Bacteria > Pseudomonadati > Bacteroidota > Bacteroidia > Bacteroidales > Bacteroidales bacterium. Next base: position 70,592 of record JAFXDI010000001.1, on the reverse strand, counting down.
GGCAACTTATGCAACGACAAAATTGTTGAGTTAGAGGAGAGCATCATCAAAGGTTTTGCTTTTGACAAATACGAAAAGGCTCAAGAGGAGTTGCTAAAATAGTTGTTTGTTGTTAGTTGTCGGCTACGCCGCCCTACGGGTAGTTGTTAGTTGCGGGGATTAAAGTATGTTGAGAAAAAAGGTTATAACGATTCTTTTTATAATTCTAATGATTTGTTGGGGGTGTTCAAGTATTAACGATGAGAGGATACCACTTACAAGTGTTAGAATAGAGGTTACTCTTGCTCAACAACAAAACCCAGAGTGGTGGGCTAATGTTCCCGCTACATATATTTCTTTCTTAAAGCCAAACATCCCATACGGTTTTCCATACACCATTTCTGCCACAACTGGCTATGGTGGCGTACTTCAGGTTTGTGGTTTTGATAACGAACTATTTGCGTTTGATTTGAGTTGTCCTTTTGAACACAATCCCAACATTAGAATTGCCATTAATGAATCTCTCAACGCTTATTGTAGAGAGTGTGGTTCAGTTTATGATGTTTTCTATGGTAGCGGAGCTCCTATCGAAGGTCCTTCGGCTATAAACGGATATTCACTTCGCAAATACAATATTAAATATATTACAACTACTGGTTCTTATATGATTATAAATTAAGTGTTTGTTATTTAAAAAGTCAATTAAAATCATCGCAATATGAAAGTTTTAAAGAGATTATCAGTTTTGGCATTATCGCTTGTAATATCTTTTTCGGTATATGCCGACAGAATTAAAGTTGCCTGTATTGGTAATAGTGTTACATACGGATACCTCCTCCCATACAGAGAGGATAACTCCTATCCTACTCGATTGCAAAATCTACTGGGAGATAACTTTATGGTTGGCAACTTTGGTAAGAGTGGTGCTACACTATTAAATAGAGGCCACTGTCCATATATGGCACAAGATGAATTTAAAGAGGCTATGGCATTTAAGGCTGATATTGCCGTTATTCACTTAGGATTAAACGATACAGACCCTCGCAATTGGCCTAATTATAGTGATGATTTTGAAAAAGATTATTACGCTTTAATTGACTCTATAAAGAGTGCTAATCCTAAATGTGAGGTTTGGATTTGTAAGATGTCGCCAATAACTCACGAACATAAGAGATTTAAATCGGGCACTCGCGATTGGTACAGAGAGATTCAAAAACGAATAGAGGATATTGCCAAGATTAAAGAGGTGGGGGTAATTGACCTTCAAACTCCTCTTTACAACATTCCAAATATGTTACCCGATGCTCTACATCCAAACATTGATGGAGCCAAGATTATTGCAAGAACTGTATATTCGGCTATTACTGGTAATTATGGAGGATTAAAAATGTCTCCTATGTACTCAGACAATATGGTATTGCAACGTAACACTCCTCTTGAGATTAAGGGTATTGCAAATGCTGGGGATAATATAACTGTTACAATAGCAGGTAAAAAATACAAAACCAATTGTGGTAAAAATGGTAAATGGAGTGTTACAATAAAACCATTAAAAGCAGATACAGGATATGTTCTTTCAGTTGCTACCAAAGAGAAGAGTTTAACTTTCTCAAATATTGCTGCCGGAGAGGTGTGGTTGTGTTCAGGACAATCGAATATGGCATTTACTGTTGGTGAGAGTGCAACTGCAGAAGAGGATATTGCTACTGCCGACAACTTTAATATCCGTCTCTTTAATATGCAACCTACATACTTAACTGATACTTCTACTTGGAGTATGACTTTCCTTGATTCGCTTAACCGATTGGACTACTACAAACCTACTAAGTGGCAAGAGTGTAACGAAGAGAGTGTGAGATCATTCTCGGCAGTTGGTTACCATTTTGCCAAAGCAGTGTCAGATTCATTGAATGTTCCTGTTGGTGTGATATGCAATGCTATAGGAGGCTCAGGTGCTGAGGCGTGGATAAGCAGAGATATTCTTGAAATGGAGATTCCCGATATATTCTATCACTGGACCAAGAGTGATTACATTCAGGATTGGGTTAGAGAGAGAGCAGAACTCAACTGTAAACTTTACGAGATTAAGAGACAACGCCACCCATACGAGCCATCGTACCTATATGCTGTAAATGAACTATGGATTAACGATTTCACCGTAAAAGGTATGCTTTGGTATCAGGGCGAGAGTAATGCTCATAATATTGAGTTACATGAAAAACTATTCCCTATGGTTGTTGAGAGTTGGCGTAAACAGCAGAACAACCCCGAAATGCCATTCTACTTTGTGCAACTATCAAGCCTAAACCGCCCATCGTGGTGTAGTTTCCGCAATAGTCAACGTATATTGAGCGAGACTATCCCTAATGTAGGGATGGTGGTTTCATCGGATAAAGGAGATTCTCTTGATGTTCATCCTAAACAAAAGAAGGAGATTGGTGCAAGACTTGCCCGTTTGGCTCTTAATAAAACATATAATATGAAGAAGTTGACTCCTTGCGGTCCTATGATTAAGAAAGTTGACTTTAAAAAGGGTGCTGCATACCCAACATTTGAGTATGGCAAGGATTTAAGAGCAGAAAGTGGCGATACCATATTAGGTTTTGAAATTGCTGGAGAGGATAAGATATTCTACCCTGCTATTGTTGAGAACAACAAAGGTGAACTTAAAGTGTGGTGTGTAGAGGTTAAAGAGCCTAAATATATCCGCTACGGATGGCAACCATACACCAACGCAAACCTTGTTAATGGTGACGGACTTCCCGCAAGTACGTTTAAGTATTAAGTCAAACTTTTATCCTCAACTAATTACTATCAATAAAATATTAGACTAATTGGTCATATTGGACTAATTAGTCTAATTTGTTAATAACGGGGATAATATTACCTTAACAACAATGATGAGTCGCCGTAGCTTAAGAAACGGAAGTTGTTTGCAAGGGCGTAATCGTAAATTTCTCGCCAACGCTCTCCGCCTATATAGGCCGATACCAATAATAGCAGGGTGCTTTTGGGTTGGTGAAAATTTGTGATTATTCCGTCAACTACTCTGAATTTATAACTTGGCACTATTATTATTTGTGTTGAGGTTACAAGTTGCGACAAGCCATTTTTCTTTAGATAGTTTACGATATTACGGAATGCTTCAGAGCGTGATATTTCAGAGGGGCAGTCATAGGGTTGCCACTGTGACACCTTTAATGACTCGGGGTTTTGTGGTTCTCTGCCCAATGCTACTCCTATATGGTATAGCGACTCTAAGGTGCGTACTGATGTTGTTCCTACGGCTATTACGGTGCGATTTGTTGTTGCTATTTTTTCGATTACTTCGAGGGGCACTGATATTAATTCGGTATGCATATCGTGACCTCCTATGGTGTCGCTCTTTACAGGGCGGAATGTTCCTACTCCTACGTGCAAGGTTACTTCGGCGGTTTCTGCTCCACTCTCTCGCAATGCATCAAACACCTGTGGGGTAAAGTGCAATCCTGCTGTGGGCGCTGCAACAGACCCTTCAATTTTTGAATATACGGTTTGATAGGTGGTTTTGTCGCTCTCCTCTGCTTCGCGATTAAGATACGGAGGTATAGGCAATTCGCCTACCTCATCTAATAATCGAGCAAAAGTAAATGAGGGGTTATCCCACGAAAAACGTATGGGTTGGGGAGAGCCTGCTCCTATCCGTTCGGCTGAGAAATTTACGGTTTCTCCGTCAAGTGTGATAGTGCGTGTTAATTTTCCCTCTTTCCATTTTTTTGAGTTTCCAACCAAACACTCCCATATACATTCGGTTGTTGATTGAAACGATAGTGCATAATCGGCTGGGGTGTGTGGCTCTAAACAGAATATCTCTATTGAGGCTCCACTCTCTTTTTGAAAGTGTAGTCGTGCCTGTATTACTCTGGTATTATTAAATATCAAAAGAGAGTTCTCTGGCAGATGCGAAGGGAGGGTGTTAAACTTGTCTTCCGATATTGCTCCTTCTTTATATAATAGTAGTTTTGAAGTGTCGCGTTGGGGTAATGGAAATTTTGCTATTCTCTCATCGGGTAGCGGATAGTCGTACGATTCCATCGATATTTTTTTATACTCTTGCTCCATTACTTTATATATTTTTCAAATCCTTTACTGTAATATACTTTATAGTGCGTTGTGTCACCCGGGCATATCATCATTGCCTCTAATGTTGTGTCTGACTCTACTACTCTCATTCCCTCCTCTACGCCAAGTACCATAAGAGCTGTTGCATATGCATCGGCTGTTGCACAATCGTTGGCTATTACGGTTGCACTTAATACTCGCAACTCGGTTGGGTAACCTGTGCGAGGATCAATTATATGCCACACTTTTTGGTTATCTTCTACTTTGAATTTTCGGTAATTACCCGATGTTGCCAATGCTTTATCGGATAGTTGTAGTATGGAGAGGATATCTCCTCCAAGATTACTCTCTTCGGGTTTATCTATGCCTACTCTCCAACTCTCACCTCGCGAGTTTACTCCTTTGCACGATATTTCGCCCCCTATGTTTACTAAATAGTCGGTTACTCCGTTATCCTCTAAGAGTTGTGCAACTTTATCAACTATATAGCCTTTTGCTATTGCAGAAAAGTTTAGGGTTATTTTAGGGTTTGATTTTACTACTTGTCCATCAGTGGTTAGTGCTATTTTGTTCATTCCTACCAACTCTTTTAACTCTGCCACTTGTGTATCGGTTGGGATTGTTTCTGTTTTAAACCCAAATCCCCACGCATTTATAAGAGGTGAAATGGTAGGATCAAATGCTCCTGATGTTGCTCCGTAAACTTGTTGAGACAGGGTTATTACATTGCTCAACATTTTATCAACTCTTACGGTTGTGTCGTTATTATTTATTGCAGCAAGGAGCGATTCTTTATTAAAGGGAGATAGAGAAAGGTCGCACTCGTTCAAGAGTTTAACTATTAATGTATCAATATTCTCACTTGATTTATATGCTACGCTATAAAAGGTTGAGAATTTTTCTCCTACACACTCATTGTATGCGACCTCTTTGGTATCGTTTGAAAATAGCCGTATAAGCAAGAAGACTACTAATACCACTATTGATGCTACCCATCCTTTAAAGTTTCTTATATAGTTCATATATTTTTAAATAGTTTTATCGGAATGTTATATGAAAGCACCCCTGTTTTACTTCGTATTTTACATAGCATTTGCCTTCTTCTCTAAATTTTTGGAGTGTCTCGGCAAGTAGTAGTTTTAAATCAAGGTCAGATATTATAAACTGTGGGGTGTATTTGCTGAATCTGCGGTATGTTATATCTACGGTTGTCCCGAATAGATGTGCCGAGTTTTCGGTGGAATTTACATTCCATCTTCGTAATCGTTTTATATCTGTCTCTTTACGAAGCACACTGGTTATTATAAATCGGTAACTTCCTCCTCCTCGCTCCGCTAATGCTTGGTTAAATGCTTCGCCCAACTCATCTAATCGTGCTTTTGCATGGGGCACTAAATAGGGGTGCGAGTGTGTGAGTTTATCAACTTCGTAATAATCGCATGTTACTACCTCTTCTAATGCTCCATCCTCTAACGATTTTTCTATATCTACCGGTTGAGATACTATTCCATACGATTTTGCAGCATCAAGATGGAGATCGTTCTTATCGTTAAATGTTCTGCGGTACGATCCTTTAAAGTTGGTCTTTATATCCTTTTCTACGGTTATATAGTATGTTTCAGTGGGTTTTATTATGACCTCTTCTTTGGGCATATACTTATTTATGGTCATTGCTACCACAACAACAAGAAAGAGCACCGAAACTGCAATTATTATATATTTATATCTCTTTATCATAGGTTTTGCGAAGTTACAAAAAAAGAAGGGGTTTCCCAAATATTAAGAAACTCCTTCGCTATAATTTTTATCTTGATTTTTGATATTTAACCTAAGGTGAGTTGTGCAGTCTATTCTTAATCAAACATTCCCTCCATTATCTCCTCCTCAACTTTGGTCTCCTCTGTAATTGTTGCTGTTATTGAAGATTCTTCCAAATCTCCTTCTCCACATACATCCTGATACTCTTCTGGAACTTCAAAATCTAAATCTTGCGAATATCCAAGTGTTTGATCGGCATATACCTTTTGCATAAATAGTCCGTATATTGGAAGTGCCATTGATGCTCCTTGTCCAACCGACATACGGTCAAAGTGTATTGAGCGATCCTCTCCTCCTACCCATACTCCTGCTGAAAGTTCAGGAGTGAATGCCATAAACCAACCATCGGAATTATTGTTTGTGGTTCCTGTTTTACCTCCCATAGGTGCGGTTATTCCGTACTTATATCTCATTCTAACACCTGTTCCCTCGTTTACTACGTCTTTTAATATTGATAACATTTTGTAGTAGGCTTGTTGACTTACTACCTCTGTCATATTTGGAGTAAAGGTTGATATTACATTCCCAAAATTATCTTCAATTCGTGTTACATACATGGGGTCGACACGAATTCCTGCATTTGAGAATGCTGTATATGCTGTAACCATCTCCTCAACTGACACTTCGGCTGGTCCTAAACATAGTGCCACAACGGGATCAATGTAGTTACGTATTCCGAATGAGTGCATAAGTGTTGCCAACGCCTGTGGAGAAAGCTGATTCATTAGCCATGCTGATATCCAGTTGTTTGAGGTTGTCAGTCCCCATCGGAGTGTAACATCTTCGCCCACTCTCTTGTCGGATGCGTTGCGTGGTGCCCATACATCACCTGTATATTTATCTACTATATAGGGTTGTACGTTTGGTGCAAGGTCACATGGTGTGAAGCCTTCCTCCATTGCCAAAGTGTACAGGAAGGGTTTTACGGTTGAGCCTACTTGACGGCGACCTACCGATGCCATATCGTATTGGAAATATCGGAAATCCACTCCTCCAACGTATGCTTTTACGTGTCCGTTCTTAGAGTTTAATACCATAAATCCTGTGTGTAGGAATGATTTATAGTAACGAATTGAGTCCATTGGCGTCATTGTTGTATCAACAACTCCATGCAATGTATATACTTGCATATCGCAAGGTGTCTTAAATGCGGCGTCTATCTCTTTGTCTGATTTACCCGCTCTTTTCATTGTAAGGTAACGGTCGCTTTGCTTTTTGCTACGCTCTAATATAGACTCTACCTCCTCAAGGGTTACATCTTCAGAGAAGGGTGCATTCTTCTTACCTCGTAACTCTTTAAAAAACTCTCGTTGCAAATAGCCTCCAATATGCTCTTTTACTGCCTCTTCGGCATACGCCTGCATTCGAGAATCGAGAGTAGTATAAATCTTTAATCCATCGGTATATATATCATACTTAGAGCCATCGGGCTTTCTGTTTTTTTCACACCATCCATATAGTGGATTTGTTGCCCACGCTATTGAGTCATCAACATATTGTTGGCGTTGCCATCCTCTGTAATTTGAGCGTTTAGGTTCTTTGGCTGTTAACATTAAACGCAGCTTCTCTCTAAAGTATGGCGCTGTTCCCTCTTTGTGATCTACTTTTCGGAACTTTAATGTCAGGGGTATTTTACTTAATGAGTCGCACTCTGCTTCGGTTATATATCCTGCTTTACACATTTGTGAGAGTACTACATTTCTACGTCCCTCTGTCTTCTCCTTTCGGCGAACTGGGTTGTATAGTGCTGGATTCTTTAACATTCCCACAAGCATTGCCGCCTCCTCAATTTTTAAATTATTGGGTGTAGTGCTGAAATATACTGATGCGGCCGATTGTATTCCTACGGCATTATACAAGAAATCGAATTTGTTAAAGTACATTTTTATAATCTCTTTCTTGGTATAGAATCGCTCCAATTTTAGGGCAATTACCCACTCTATCGGTTTTTGAAAAAGACGTTCTAATTTATTGTCGGCACTGGGCGAATATAGTTGCTTTGCCAACTGTTGTGTTATAGTACTTCCTCCGCCTGCTGTTCCAACTCCAAGAACTCCTTTTACAACTGCTCTCGCCAATGCACGAAGGTCAATTCCTGAATGGTTATAAAAACGTATATCCTCAGTTGCTATTAAAGCATTTATTAGATTGGGAGATATATCTTGATACTCAACATATACTCTGTTTCCTTGACTTTGATGATAGTTTCCTATCACTTTCAAATCGGCAGAGTATATCTCAGTTGCAAATTTATCTTTTGGATTTTCCAACTCCTCAATAGGGGGCATATATCCAATTTTTCCGTTAGATATAAGCACAAAGATTAGTGTAACAGCAAGTATTGCTACTACAAATAATATCCACAATGCTCCTATTACCTTATTTTCTATTTTTCTATTTTTAATAATTCCCATTTCTAAATCTGTTTTAGGATTATCCTATTGGAGACAAACATAGCGTCTATGTTCGCAGTAGTTTATATTTCGCAAAGATAATCTTTTTTTTTAGTTGAAGGTGTCAATATTGTTTAAAACTGACCTTTTATTTACAAGAAAAAATTTTTTATATCTCATTTTAATATTTTTGTTAAGGATGTTACAATAAGTCTGTTTTTTTTTATAGTTTTGTAATGAGGAATGTTGTGTATCTGTAACATTTTGCAACACACTCATTATTAACGATTTAATTTTTTACATTGCTTCTTTTATGAAAAGTGAGAGTTTGGTCTCTATTACCGACTACTCCAAAGAGGAGATTTTAGAGGTATTGGAGAGTGCAAGACATTTTGAAGAGAATCCCAATCAAAAGATTTTGGAAGGAAAAGTTGTTGCCACTCTGTTTTTTGAGCCTTCAACAAGAACACGTTTGAGTTTTGAAACTGCAGTAACTCGTCTGGGAGGTAGAATTATTGGTTTTTCCGATGCCTCTACTACAAGTTCTACTAAAGGCGAAACATTGAACGATACTATTAAGATGGTCAGCAACTATGTTGATTTAATTATTATGCGTCACTATTTGGATGGCGCAGCGAGGTACGCCTCTGAGGTTTCGGACAAACCTATAATCAACGCAGGTGATGGTGCTAATCAACACCCATCTCAAACAATGCTCGACCTCTACTCTATCTACAAAACTCAAGGAACGTTAGAAGGTTTGAATATTACTATGGTGGGAGACTTGAAATATGGCCGCACCGTACACTCACTAATTATGGCAATGTCACACTTTAATCCGACATTCCACTTTGTTGCTCCCGATGAACTTAAAATACCCGATGACTACAAAAAATTCTGCGAGTCAAAAGGCATAAAGTATTATGAGCATACTGAGTTCTCGCAAGAGGTTATAAATAATGCCGACATACTATATATGACTCGTGTTCAACGCGAACGCTTTACCGACCTTATGGTTTATGAGAAGGTTAAAGATGTATATGTTCTTAAGAACAGTATGTTGGATAACTCAAAAGAAAATTTGAGAATTCTTCACCCACTTCCACGCGTGAACGAGATTGCATACGACGTTGACAACAATCCAAAAGCATACTACTTTCAACAAGCTAAAAACGGAGTATATGCACGTCAGGCTATAATTTGTAAAGTATTGGGTATTAAAATTTAATTGCTATGACTGAATTGAAAAAAGAGTTGAAGGTTGCCGCTTTAGAAAACGGAACTGTTATTGATCATATTCCTTCAGATAAACTTTTTAAAGTTGTTGAAATTCTTAACCTTTCAGAGTTAGATAAAGCTATTACTATTGGCAATAACTTTACAAGCAAACAGATTGGCAAGAAGGGTATTATTAAAATTGCAGACTACTTTTTTAAAGAGGAAGATATTAACAGAATTGCGATTGTTGCCCCTAAGGCAAAAATCAATATAATTAGAAATTACGAAGTTACTGAGAAGTATAAGGTTGAACTTCCTGATGAATTGAGAGATATTATTAAATGCAACAATCCTAAGTGCATAACAAACAACGAGCCTATGCACACTGTTTTTTATATTCAAGACAAAGAAAACATTAGGGTTAAATGTAAATATTGCGAACAGGTTGTAACTTTTGAGGATATCAAACTTGCATAATCTGCTGTCAGTTGTTAGTTAACGAACATACGTTCGTTGAATCTGCTCACGCTCGGCAAAGTTTAAGTAAACTTATTTTGCCCTCGCTTAACCGCAGATTTGTTAGTTGTTAGTAAAGTATTAATAATTCCTCATTCCTTATTTAAATAAAGATGCACGTTGCTTGGAAACCCGGAACAATGATATATCCTTTACCGGCAGCTCTTGTAAGTTGCGGTAGTTCTCCTGAGGAGTACAATATGCTTACGGTTGCATGGGTAGGTACAATATGCACCAATCCCGCAATGTGCTACATATCTGTTCGTCCCGAACGACACTCATACCCTATCATTGAAAAAAACAGAGCCTTTGTCATAAACCTCACTACTGAAGCAATGGCAAAGGCTGTTGATTTATGCGGTGTTAAGAGTGGTAAAGATTGCGATAAATGGTCTCTTACCGGTTTTACGCCTATCGCTTCGGAAGTTGTTGATGCTCCCTACATTAAAGAATCGCCTTTATGTATTGAGTGTAAAGTGGAGCAAATTATAAAATTAGGCTCACACGATATGTTTATTGCCAAAGTTATTCAAGTATTGGCTGATGATAAATATCTGAACCCAGAAAACGAAAAGTTTGAGTTAGAGAAGGCTAATCTTTTAGCATACTCACATGGCCACTACTACGGATTGGGTAAAGAGATTGGTAAATTTGGTTGGTCGGTAATGAAAAAAAAGAAGAAAAAATGAGAATTATTTTAATTATAATATCGCTTTTTATAGCATTACCTCAAACCTTTGCTCAAGAGAAAAAGACAAAGGATAGCAAAAAGTTTAACTATGGTGTTTCTCTATCGGCAAATGCTCCTTTTGTACACGACAGAAAAACTTTAGTCAACAACATAGTGGTAAGCAAACCTTCAAACGAAACTAAAATGGCTGGTAGTATATCGCTATTCGGCAGGGTTAATTTAAAAAATCACTATTTACAATTAGAGGCAGGAACTTCGGTTATAAGAGATGTTGTTACTATGGATATTAAAGAGTTTGGGTATTCAAGTAACCTAAATATTGATTCAAAGAATTTTGCACTTACCCTTGACATTCCACTCATATATGGATACAACTTTATTAAACGCGATAAATATGAGTTATCTTTATTTGTTGGTCCTAAATTAAGATATACTTACTTAAACAAAGAGGATATAAATAACCCAGAGAATATAACATTCAATCTTAACGAAGATATAAACCCTATTACCGCATGTGTAATTATTGGTATGGGAACAAAAATTTCGAGAGTTCTAATTGACTTTAGATATGAATTTGGAATAACCGAACACAACAAACCTGGAACATTCTCATTATACGAAAATAGTGTTTTGATTTCGGAAGGTACATTTTATGCTAAAAGAAGTATAAATTTGTTGAGTTTTTCTTTAGGAGTTATTTTGTAAGTAGTAACTTATTGAGTAACTTTGCAACTCATTTCAATCCCTACTGTTTTGGGGATGTTGAATAAAACAGATTTTTTTTAAAAACATATCATATTTTATGGAAAGAGATAACAAAATCTTTGACATTATCAAGAGAGAGAGAGAACGCCAAATGAAGGGTATCGAACTTATTGCTTCGGAAAACTTCGTTAGCGAGCAAGTAATGGAGGCTATGGGTTCATGCCTTACTAACAAATACGCCGAAGGTTATCCCGGAAAAAGATACTACGGTGGTTGCGAGGTTGTAGATGAATCGGAGCAACTTGCTATTGACAGAATTAAACAACTTTATGGTGCTGAATGGGCAAACGTTCAACCACACTCAGGAGCTCAAGCAAACATGGCTGTATTTATGGCATGTATGAATCCCGGAGACAAATTCTTAGGTTTAAACCTTTCTCATGGTGGACACCTTTCACATGGTTCTCCAGTAAACTTCTCAGGACTTGTATTCCAAGCATTGGAGTATGGTGTTAAAGAGGATACCGGATATGTTGATTATGATATGATGGAGGAGGTTGCTCTTCGCGAACGTCCAAAATTGCTTATTGGAGGTGCTTCGGCTTACTCTCGCGAATGGGATTACGCTCGTATGCGTGAGATAGCAGATAAGATTGGAGCTATATTTATGGTTGATATGGCTCACCCTGCTGGTCTTATTGCTGCCGGCTTATTAGAGAACCCTCTTAAATATGCTCACATTGTAACTTCAACAACTCACAAAACACTTCGCGGACCTCGCGGCGGTATCATCTTGTTAGGAAAAGATTTTGACAACCCATGGGGCAAAACAACTCCTAAAGGTGAGATTCGCAAAATGTCATCGTTGTTAGACTCTGCGGTATTCCCCGGAGTACAAGGTGGTCCTCTTGAGCATGTTATTGCAGCAAAAGCAGTAGCATTTGGCGAGGCTCTTACTCCTTCATACAAAGAGTACCAAACTCAAGTTAAAAAGAATGCTGCTTGTATGGCCAACGCTTTTGTTGAGAAAGGATACAAAATTATTTCGGGCGGAACAGACAACCACTGTATGTTGATTGACCTTCGTACTAAATTCCCTGAACTTACAGGTAAAGTTGCAGAGAAAGTTCTTGTTGCTGCAGATATTACAGTAAACAAAAATATGGTACCTTTCGACAGCCGTTCTCCATTCCAGACTTCGGGTATTCGCGTAGGAACTCCTGCTATTACTACTCGCGGTGCTAAAGAGGACTTAATGGTTAAGATTGTTGACCTTATTGACCAAGTATTGGCTAACCCCGAAAGCGAAGCGGTTATTAAAGCCGTTAGAGAAGAGGTAAACAAAACAATGAAAGATTACCCTCTATTCGCTTACTAATATAGAGTATGACTACTAAAGAAATCCGCACGAGAAAACAAAGTGCGGATTTTTTAGCGTTATAACATATCTTATTAATACTACTCTTTTGAAAGAGTTTTAGGCTAAATAGTTACATTTTTTAAGCAAATTACTATTTATTAAATTATATAATTATGTTTACAAGTTTTAAAGGATTTGATCTTATTGACAAATACCAAAAGGCTAAAAAGGCAAAAAAGGATAACAAAAAAAGCAACAACGCCAAACTTATCAAGATTTTGTTTGTTGTTGCTGTTTCTCTTATCTTATGGTTCTTGCCTTCTGACAGTTTTGGTATCGAGAATTTAACAGCAATTGAGCAACGAGTTATTGCTATTTTTGCATTTGCAGTGTTGATGTGGATTTTAGAGGCTATTCCCTCTTGGGCTACATCTATGATGGTTGTTGTATTATTGCTTGTAACTTGCTCTGACGGAGGATTAGATTTCCTTACCGAAGGAGGGGATGCAGCAGTAATTGGGAAAACAATCAAATACAAATCGTTGATGGCATGTTTTGCTGACCCAATCATTATGCTATTTATTGGTGGATTTGTATTGGCTATTGCAGCAACTAAGAGCGGTTTGGACTCTGTATTGGCAAAAGCATTACTTAAACCTTTTGGAACTCAATCAAAATTTGTTCTTCTTGGTTTCTTGTTGGTAACAGCAATATTCTCAATGTTCTTGAGTAACACTGCTACTGCCGCTATGATGCTTACTTTCCTTACTCCTGTATTGAAAGCTCTTCCTGCTGATGGTAAAGGTAAAATTGCATTGGCTATGGCTATACCTGTTGCTGCTAACATTGGTGGTATTGGAACTCCTATTGGAACTCCTCCAAATGCTATCGCTCTTAAAGCCTTAAACACTTCAATTGAGGATGGAGGTTTAGGATTAAACATTGGTTTTGGTGACTGGATGATGTTTATGCTACCCTTCACTCTTCTTTTAATCTTCATTGGTTGGTTTATCTTGGTTAAGATGTTCCCATTCAAGGCTAAAACTATTGAGCTTGATATTAAAGGTGAGAACAAAAAAGATTGGCGTTCAACTCTTGTAAAAATTACATTCATTGTTACAATCTTATTGTGGATGACTGATAAAGTAACTGGATTGAATGCAAACGTTGTAGCAATGATTCCTGTTGGAGTTTTCTGTGCAACTGGTATTATTACTCGTAACGACCTATCAGAAATCAACTGGAGTGTTCTTTGGATGGTTGCAGGAGGTTTTGCTCTTGGTGTTGCGCTTAACGAAAGTGGATTGGCTGCTCACATGATAAACTCTATTCCTTTTGATTCATGGGCTCCATTGTTGGTAATCATTGGCTCAGGATTAATCTGCTACCTACTATCAAACTTCATCTCAAATACTGCAACTGCAGCATTGTTGGTTCCAATTTTGGCAGTTATTGGAAAAGGTATGGGTAGCGCTCTTGCTCCTCTTGGTGGTGTTTCGGCACTATTAATAGGTATTGCAATAGCAGCATCGTTAGCTATGATATTACCAATTAGTACGCCTCCTAACGCATTGGCTCACGCAACTGGAATGATTGAGCAAAAAGATATGGTTAAGACTGGCATTATAATGGGTGTTATAGGATTAATCTTAGGATACACAATGCTTATCATTCTTGGATCATTCGGAATTATTTAATAGAAGTTATTAGATAATAAAAAACAACCCCCAAATTTGGGGGTTGTTTTTTTATAGTAGTAACTAATTATTTAGAGAGGGTGCAACTTAATTAAGAGTTACTGCTTTGTACTCATAGCCGAGTCGATTGAGTTCAATTGCAGCACCTATGCGGAAGAGTACTTTACAGGCACGAGAGAATGTATGAAATGCCATTATTGATTGAGGCTCTATTCCACTGTGTTGTATTTGCGATAGTGTGTAGTCTCCTACTATACGCATAATATCTTTGATGCGATCTGCTTCTGCACTTGCTTGAGGTACTCCCATAATATTAAAAAGGATATTATCATCCATATCATCAAATCCACGAGAGCCATAAAATTCTGGATAAGTCATCTTGTTACACTTTTCCCAATCGGTATGCCACATATTTGCTACTCCCATACCTAAATAAGCTGCCCAAACTAATGCTACTGTTGGGTATTGTGCTATCTCCTTAACAGCATCTGCCATATATTCGGGTGCAAAATCGTGCCAACGTTGTTCTATATCGGCACTCTCAAGCAGTGTTCCTGATAGCATACCATTTGTTGTAGATATTTTCAAAAGGTTATTTTGTAGAGATGTCTCAAAACTGTTTAAAAATTCGTAGTCCATATATTTTTGTTTTAATATATTAGCAAAATGTTTATTGCTTATAAAAAAAGCGACAAGGTTTCTTGTCGCTTTATGGTGATCGAGCTGGGATTCGAACCCAGGACCCACAGCTTAGAAGGCTGTTGCTCTATCCAGCTGAGCTACCCGACCGACCTTATTATGGCTATACCTTTCAGTATTGCGACCGCAAAGGTAGTAACTTTATTTTAATTATGCAATTTTTTGAGGCCTTTCGTTATTGCTTTTCCTAAAATAGTAATCAATTCTTAAAAAGAGCAATTAGTTATATACTCTTAACTGATTATTTCTAAAATTCTCTTCCCGACATTGGTGCTTTGTCTGATCCTCGCGGTTTATATCCTCCTGATAGTGTTGGTTCCCAAGGATTACCATGTTGGTCATGCAAATCTGTTCCATTCCTTTGCAATTCAAAGGTTTTTCCTAAATCAGGATCCCATACTTTGATTATATCACTTGATGCTACTACTCCATTACCAAATGGATTTGATATAGTTTCTATTATCATTGACAATCCTCCTGCAAAGAACATAAAAAGTAATATAAGGAATAAGACTAACCACACTGCTGCTATACCTATAAATCCTGCTAACAGATTCATCATAAAGATAAATATTACATACATTACCCGACGGTTTGTATTATAAGTATATAGACACGCTCCGTAAGTTAGCACTATTGGCATATAGCAGAGTATTGCTGCGCTTGCTCTTGAATCTTCAAATCCTACCAATGCTGCAATCAATCCGTTTATCAATGATAGGAGTAGAAAGCGTCCGCTATACGCTACATATTTGTCATCAGAGTCATCTATTTGAAGTATCTTACACTCCATTTTTGGATATACAAATATTATCACTACTCCTAATATACATAGTGGTAGTGCTACTTTAAAGAATGATGAATCGAACAGGAGCATTGAGTCAAATCCGGCTTGGGGTATTAACTCAAATATAAAGTGTATTGCTATACATATTACAGATACTATCAACAACGCTTTTGTGGGTGAGTAAGGGCGTTGCATAACAGATGTTTTATCTACCTCTATATTTTCATATTTCTTTTTAGAAAATAGTATTGTTCCTTTATGCATAAGAAATGCTACTACCAATGCGTACGGAATAAAGGTATATAATCCTGCATCGTAACTCCACAATTTTATTCCTAAAAGGATATAGAATAACGGTAATACCATTGCGTATCTTAGTGTTTTTAGCAGTTCAATATGTTTTAGTGTTGCCTCTACTCTATCTATTGCCCTATTCAAGTTGTAGGCACTTAGCCAGATTGGTATTGACGATATGAGCATAGTCAAGTATGTGAATTTCTCGAACGCTATAAATATTTGATAATTTATAAATGCTGTTACATATAGCGAGAGTGCATAAATGGTTATTGCTCTGGTTAAATATCTACTTATTCCTTTTTCATACAGTTCGTTATAACGATAATACAGCACTAATGGTATAATCATAAAGAATGCTCCCCATGACCAACTTGGGACTGCCATTGCTGATAAAAGACCAAAAAACATTCCAACCCCCATCACTAAATAGAAGAATACTCCCAAATGCTTGTATATAATTTCTACTATTTTATCCAACAACTTTATCATAATATATTTTTTAGTTTTTATAATACTCCTGTTTACTTATCCTCGCTTTTAATCACAATCTAACTGGCGAATTACTATTGCTCGGGTTGTTGTTCCTGGCAACTCACCATCGTTGGTGGCTTTAAATATTTGGTTACGATTTACACCATAGTGCAATAGTTGGTCTATTGCTCGGTTTGCTCGCGCGTTGCGTAAGCGAATATTAATATCTTTTGAACCTGTTTCATTATCGGCATATCCGCACACTTCGAATGTATATTTTGGATTTGCTTTTATTATCTCGGCTGCTGCTTTTAGTTTTGCTCTGTTCTCTTTTGTCAACTCCGAAACTCCTATCTTATACTCTAATATGGCAATTATGCGAGTGTTGTTCTCTCTCTCAATATATTTGTACTCAACTTGTGGTTGTTGCGATGATAGACGTGTTCTTAAATTTTGATTACTCTCTTTTAGTTGTGCATTTGCTTGTTCAAGGCTGTCGTTTAGTGCAGAAAGATTTGCACATAGTGTTTGATAGTTCTCTAAATCTGCCGAGCGGTCTTCTACGATTTTTGCTTTTGCATATCCGCGTGGTTTGAATTTATAGGTTAGAGATATTCCTGCCGATGCAGTCAGGTCGCCTCTACCAAAGAGGTCTTGCCCATCGAACGCATTTGAAAGATAACCTGCTCTGAGATCAATATTAAAATCAACTTGCTCCGATAAGCGAAATTTGTTTTGTAATCCTACGTTAAATGCTGGAGAGAGGATTATTCTTTCGCCTCCTCTGTTTAACTCCTCCTCTACGTTTGCTCCATTGTTTACATACACACCACCTCCAAGCGAGAGTATCATATCATACACTCTGTTCTCTTTTGCTTTGCCTAATGAGTTTAGCAAACTTATCATAATACTAATGTTAGGATTGAATGTTACATAGTGTTGATATTGATAGTTATCAACATTATCCTCATTATGAAGTCTGTTCCAATATTTATGAGTTTGAATAAAGTTTGCCGATTCGTTCTTGTATGCTGCTCCAAAATACTCTGAAGCGTTTAATTCCATTTTAAAACCAACACATGGGGTAAACCACTTTCCAAAATTAAAGCTTCCACCCCATCCTATTCGGTCAATAAAATCGAGTTGAGCATCAATCTGTCCCATATAGAGGTTTGCATTTGCTCCAGCCTCAATAAACCAATTTCGTTTACCTTTTTCATAAACTAATTGCGAGGTATCTTGCCCTATTGCAAATGATGCACCTGAGGTTACCAACATTATGATTATAACAGAAAAAAACTTTTTCATCATATCAATTACCTTTGGTTAAAAATAGAGTTACTGACTACATATTCTTGCAGTGTTGCAAATATACGAATAAACGAGCAAGAAATATAAAACTTGTTTTAATATTTTTTACTGCGAATGAAAGTATATTCGCTGATTCAGCAAATATACAAAATATTGTTTATTTACAATAGTTTATAATCGCTTTATCGTTTTGTGAAACATCTTTTACACAAAAAACATTAAAGTATAACCGAATTGTTAATTTGAGTAGTTAAAATTAATTAATACTATTGCATATTAATATTCATTGTTTTAGATTTGCAAAATAGGAGAGAATTTAACAACTAATTATATATGAATATGAGAAAAGTTTTACTTACGTTTTTAACGCTGTTGCTGACAACAACAGCATTTTCGCAATCGGGTAAGTTTTTAACTCTTGACGGAACAAGTCAGTATATGAGAATACCCAACCACGCCGATTTTAATATTGGGCAGAACGAGAGTTTTACCGTAACTGCATGGTTTAAGGTTGCAAGTTACGAATCAAATGTTTCGGCCGCACAACGTTATATCTCAAAACGTTGTATGGAGGGTGTATCGGGTGAGAATACAAGCGGTTATGAATTATGGGGAGCATTAAACGGTAATGCTTCTTCTGGATTTTTTGCTAACAATGCTCCCGGTCCAAACTCAACAGCACACACCAATTCAATGAGTGTATGGTCAACCTCTGGAGGCTCGTTAAATACATGGTTTCACGTTGCTTTTGTAGTTGATCGTTCGGCAGGAAAAATGTATCTCTATCACAACGGCACACAAGTTGGTACATCTGGAACAAAAAACATCTCTCCATGGTATGTAAACAACGATTTTGATGTGTATATTGGTGCTGGATTATTAAACGCCTCAACAGTTTCATACTTCCTTGATGGGGCTGCGGATAATGTTCGTTTCTACAAAAAGGCTTTGAGTGCAACTGAAATTGCTAACGATAAAAACAGCAACACCATAGCTGCTACAACAGAAGGACTTGTTGCTGCATACGACTTTGAGAATATGACAGAGACCTCTGTCCCTGACATTAGTGGCAACGGACATAATGGTGTTTTGGTTGGATATTCTTCAGCAGGAGCAATTTCGAATGTTGTTCTTTTAGGTGACCCCAACTTTACAGGACGTGGAAATATTGCCGAGCCTATTGTTAGAGCAAAAGTTTCGGTAACTGGTGAGACTGCATCATTAAGTAGCATCAACGTTAATATGGAGGGTACAACTGATATTGCCGACATTACTGCTATAAAGGTATATTCAACAGGAACAACCGAGTTGTTTAATCCTAAAAAAACTTCGCAATATACTCTATTGGGAACAGCAACTCCTGCTGAGGGAGATATTGAAATTCCTTTAAGTGGAACACTTTCTGTTGGAACAAACTACCTATGGGTAACATACGATATTTCAGAGACAGCAACAGAAGGTAACCTTGCTGATGTAAGTGTTAACTCTATTTCATATTCAGCAAACTCAACATTTAATGTATCTACTCCTGCATCGGAAGGGGCAAGAGAGATTTTATTGAAGAGAGTATTGATTTACTCTCCCGGCGATTACTCATCAAAGAACTATCGTATTCCTGCCATTGTAACAGCTCATGACGGTTCGTTGGTTATTGCTACTGATAAACGCAAGAATAACCAAAACGACCTTCCTGATGATATTGATGTTCTTATTAACCGCAGTACAGATGGCGGTAAGACTTGGAGCGAGCCTTTGACTATTGCTCAAGGTACTGGCTACGGAGCTGGTTTTGGTGATGCAGGATTGGCAAGAACAAACGAAGAGAACGGCTTGATTTGCGTATTTGTGGGAGGTAAAGGTTTCTTTGGAGGAACACCAACCGACCCCAACCGAACATATATATGTAAGAGTAACGATAACGGACAATCATGGACAGCACCAATAGATATTACTCCACAACTATTTGGTAGTGAGTGTAGCGATCCTGTTCGCAGAAATTGGAACGCTTCGTTCTGTGCTTCAGGTGCAGGATTATTAACTCGTGATGGAACAATTTGCTTTGTGGCGGCAGTTCGTGAAACAAGTGATTCGAGTGTTGGTTCAGTATCGAACTACGTATATTATTCAGAGGATAATGGAGTAACTTGGAAGGTTTCAAGTGTATGTAAACCAAATAACGGAAACGAGGCAAAAATAGTTGAACTGAACGATGGCAGTTGGCTGGTAAGTATCCGCAACCAAAGCAAAGGCTCTCGTTACTACACAATTTCAAAAGACCGCGGACAGACTTGGAGCGAAGTTAAACTTTGGAACGAAATGTATGAGCCCGGATGTAACGGAGATTTAATTCGCTATACTTCTACAAAGGATGGATATGATCGCAACCGTTTGTTGCACTCTGTTCCATTCGATGCAGTATCTCGTAAAAATATGAGTGTATTCATAAGTTACGATGAGGGCGAGAGTTGGAGCGTTCACAAAACTATCTGCCCCGGAAATGGAGCATATTCTTCAATATGTATCTTGCCTGATGGAACAATTGGCGTATATACTGAAGAGGATTATATGACTCCGGATATGTCGACCTTCTTCCTTAACTTTACTTTGGATTGGTTAACTGATGGTGAAGATACATACTCCCTTCCCGATGGTTCTGAGTTAACCAACAAGCCTGTGTTTGTAACCGAAAGTGGAACTACATTTACAGAAGAGAGTGCTGTTATAAAATTTGAGTCGGTAGCTCGTAATACCAAAATATATTACACAACTGACGGAACAATACCTACAATAGAGTCTGAGAGATATACTTCAGAAGGAATAACCATTACAGAAAGCACAACCATCAAAGCCTTTGCAGTAGCAACAGGTAAACGTGGAAGTGATATAGTTACAGCTCGTTACTTCTTTCCTGATTATTGTAAAGATGAAAATCGCAGTTCAAGAACTGACCGTTATTTGAGATCTGTTCAATTCTCAGGAACTTTAACTCCTTTCAATAGTGGAACAATTGAGTCGGGCGCTCACGATGTATATTCTGACAGAACAGATTTAATTATTGAGGCTATACCCGGTGCTACCCTTACTCCAACTTTAGATTGGGTAGGATTATGGATGTGCGGATATATACATATTGATTATGATTGTGACAAAGAGTTTAATCAAACATTAAATGTAAACGGAACAAATGGCGGAGAGGTTGTTTCGTACAACTATTACGAGGGTTATAATAGTATAGGAACCTCAATAAGTAGCGGAAGAGACTTTTCACAACTTCCAGCATTTACACTTCCTTACAATATTGATGAAGGCGACTATCGTTTACGCGTAAAGATTGACTGGAACTCATTAGACGCATGCGGAAACCCAACTCAATCAATTGCGGCAAACGGAGGTAGCCAAGTTGATATGACACTTCGTATTACATATCCAACAAGTATTGAGGAGAACAATGCAGATGAAGCAAAAGTGTATGCATCGGCAGGAGCAATCAATATTTACGGTTATAGTGGAGAGGTTAAAGTTATAAATACAACAGGTCAAATTGTAAAAGATGTTACCATAAAAGACAATGAGCAAATTGAGGTTAACAAAGGCATCTACCTTGTTGTACTTAACGGAAGAAGTGAAAAAGTTATAGTTGAATAATTTTAGTTGTTAGTTGTCAACTAATAGTTATCAGTTATTAGATATCAGTAAAAAGCGACAGAGTTCTGTCGCTTTTTGTGTGCAATTTTTATACAAAAAAATAAAATAGACACCCTTTGTGCCATAATATAGCATATTACGAATACTATCTTTGCGGTAAGCTAAGAAATTACTAACAATCTGTTTGCAAAAAAACAAATAATAGTCAGCTCTATTCAAAAGTTATTTTTATTGTAATAGTTGGTTGAATTTAGAGATTTTTAGTAACTTTGCTTAGTTAAGCATAACAAACTAAAGAGAAAGATATATTTCAATACCTACTATATTAAACATAGAAAATTTGCAATGACAGTAAATAATGGCAAACCTCATATTTTTACTCTCTTAGATTTAGGATTAAATAAATCTGGAGATTATCAATTGTATGATGAAAGCTGTATCAATGAGGATAATTCTTTCATTAAATTTGACACACAAGTAGCCATTGTTACCCATTATTTACATACGCAAGGAACCCCGTTTGAAAGACCGTATATTGAGAAGGCAAAGAAATTTATTGATTTATGGACTAATTCTGAAAAACTAAAAAATTATATACAAAACGATATTGCAAGCGAATCTCCGTTTCAAACATATTTATTCAAAGATGTTTTTAATATCCCATTTCCATGTCCCGAAATTCCTAAATTCACATTTATAGATTTATTTGCGGGAATTGGAGGCTTTCGTGTTGCTATGCAAAACCTTGGAGGAAAATGTGTTTTTTCTTCTGAATGGGATAATGCTGCCCAACGAACATATTTTACTAATTATGGAGAAATACCATTTGGAGATATTACATCTGAAGAAACTAAATCATACATTCCTGACAATTTCGATATATTATGCGCAGGATTTCCTTGTCAAGCATTTTCAATTGCAGGATATCGAAAAGGATTTGAGGATACACGGGGAACACTATTTTTTGATGTAGCAGAAATTATCCGCAGAAAAAGACCTAAAGCGGTTTTCCTTGAAAATGTTAAGAATTTATGCTCGCACGATAATGGTAAAACATTTGAAATTATAAAAAATACACTTGAAGGATTAGGGTATATCGTATTCTTTAAAGTGATGAATGCAATGGAATATGCTAATATTCCACAAAATAGAGAACGTATTTTTATTATTTGTTTTGATCCTGAACAAATTCCTAATTATGATAAATTCTCTTTTCCAGAAAAGAAGAATTTAACAAAAACAATACATGATTGTATAGACTACGATGTTTCTGATGCTGAATATTTCTACACAGATAAAATGAAACATTATGAAGAATTAGTAAGATCCATCAAATCAAGGGATACGATATATCAATGGAGAAGACAATATGTAAGAGAAAATAAAAACAATGTATGTCCTACTCTTACAGCAAATATGGGTACAGGGGGACATAATGTTCCTTTAATATTAACTAATAAAGGTATTCGGAAATTAACACCTAAAGAATGCCTTAATTTTCAAGGTTTTCCTGATAGTTATTACTTTCCTTCTATTATAGCAAAGTCTTCAATGTATAAACAAGCAGGAAATTCTGTTGTTGTTCCTTTAATTCAAAGAGTATGCAAACAAGTAATTTCTCTAATTTAGAAGAATTCTTAAAAGGATGGAATTCTAACGAAAAATATTTTGAAATGCTAGGTCTTATGGCACGTCTTTCAAAATTATTTTCAGAAAACGATGTTCCTTATTTAGATTACCGTTTAACCGAGAATCTTTTTTGTAAATATTATAATGCCGTAAATGATGCTCGTTCATGCACTGCATACGATGCTCGTTTTTCAAGACTAGGGATAGGAATAAAAACATTTATATTAAAAAACAATACTTCAATAGAAAAAATTGCAGAGTTCAATAAATTAAGACCTTATTTAGCAGATCTTAAAGGAAAGGATCTTGCATATAAATTAGCAGAATTCAGAAATGAACGTATGCGGTTCGCGGATGACACTTTTAATGTAAATGAATCTCAATACCACATCATTGGACGATGTTCTGGACTATTGCGAGTTTTTAATGTTCCATACGAACGAATAAATATTGACAAAATTACTCATATATCGGATAATGGTACTAGCCTTTCATTCGAGGATGATAAAAACTTTTATACTTTCAACAGGAGTAAAACCGTTTTAATGAAACGCTTTGTTGTTCCGGAAGTATATCGAGACATACCTGTTGACATATTTTCAGATCCATTGACATTGCTAGAAAAATTATTAACTGACAAATCTATTGATATTTTCAAACCTATCGTTAAAGGTTCGGACTATGTAATTCTTCCATTATATAGCACTAAACAAAAAGGTGAAGTACCTCAAAAAAGTGGTCTCAACCAGTGGAACGCAGGAGGTCGTAAAAGAAATGCTAATGAGGTGTATATTCATGTACCATCTCAAATACATATATTGTATCCTAATTTTTTTCCTAAAAGAGATGAACCTTTTGAGTTGCAACTTCCAGATGGTAAGAAGTTATCAGCAAAGATATGTCAAGATGGAGGGAAAGCCCTAATGTCTAATCCTAATTCTGATTTAGGAGAATGGATATTACGAAAGATATTAAAGAAGAAAGAAGGCTCTCTTGTTACAAAATTAGACCTTGATACATTTGGATTTGATAGCATTATGGTTATAAATAGTCATAACGTAAATGACGATGGTTTAAAAATATATAGATTAGAATTTGCAGAAGATCAAGATAATTACCAAGAATTTATAGAATAGATATTGTATTACTAAAAAGAATAGAGATACAAACAACTGACAACATCATTCAAAAGTTATTTTTATTGTAATAGTTGGTTGATTAGTTACAATTATTATAAATAAACGCTAATTTTGTTTCAAATATTTATTAAATGTGTAGGGTTTTGAAAATAATTGATAATTTTATTAATGTTTTTGTGGAAATTTGTTTGAAATAACACCTTTTATCACTATCTTCGCAGAGTTAAAAATTTAAGCACAAAAAAATAGTAACAATATAGTAAAAATGACAGAGATGATTTCAGCACGTTTAAATGCTCTTTCGCCTTCGGAAACTTTGGCGATGTCACAAAAAAGTGCAGAGTTGAAGGCTCAAGGAGTTGATGTGATTAATTTGAGTGTAGGTGAACCAGACTTTTTTACTCCCGAACATATAAAACAGGCAGCCAAAGAGGCTATCGATAATAACTTCTCTTTCTATTCTCCTGTTCCCGGATATATGGATTTGCGTAAAGCAATTTCTGAGAAACTTAAGAGAGAGAATAATCTAACATACGCACCCGAGCAGATTGTTGTTTCAAACGGAGCAAAGCAATCGGTTTGTAACGTGGTGATGTGTATTGTTGATAAGGATGATGAGGTTATCATTCCTACTCCTGCATGGGTTAGTTACGTGGAGATGGTGAAACTTGCTGAGGGTAAAAGTGTTCTTGTTAACGCTGGTATTGAGCAAGATTTCAAAATAACTGCTGAGCAATTGGAGGCTGCTATTACTCCTAAAACTAAAGCTATTATTCTTTGCTCTCCTTCAAACCCAACCGGTAGTGTTTATACTAAAGAGGAGTTGGCATCACTTGCAGCTGTTTTAGAGAAATATCCTCGCATTGTGGTTATTGCTGATGAAATTTATGAGCATATCAACTACGTTGGTAAACACGAAAGTATTGCTCAATTCCCAGAGATTGCAGACCGCGTTGCTGTTATCAATGGTGTTTCAAAAGCATACGCTATGACTGGTTGGCGTATTGGTTTTGTTGCTGCTCCCCTTTGGCTGGCTAAGGCTTGTAACAAACTTCAAGGTCAATATACTTCAGGACCTTCTTCAATAGCACAAAAGGCATCTGTGGCTGCTTTTGCTGGTCCTCAAGATTGTGTTGAGGAGATGCGTAAAGCGTTTGAGCGTAGGCGTAACTTGGTTGTTGAGCTTGCAAAAGAGATACCCGGATTTGAGGTTAATATTCCTCAAGGTGCTTTCTACCTGTTCCCAAAGGTTAGTTCGTTCTTTGGCAAGAGCGATGGCGAACGTACTATAAATGATGCAGTAGATTTGGCTATGTACCTACTTGAAGTAGGACACGTTGCAACTGTAGGAGGTAAGGCATTTGGTGCTCCTGAGTATCTTCGTTTCTCTTACGCTACTTCGGACGAGAATATTGTTGAGGCTATGCGTAGAATCAAAGAGACTCTTGCCCGATTGAAATAGTATTTAAATAATTGATATTAAAAACTCTCTAACCAATAGTTAGGGAGTTTTTTTATGAAAGTAGTAAATTACTAATTAGGCCAATTAGGTTAATTGGATATAAATATCAAAAAATCAATAAGATTATTCACTTAACTGGTTTAATATTGCTTGAAAGAGCATTATATCAGAGGGGAGTGTGAGTTTAAAGTTTATCATTTCTCCTTTGGCCGGGTATAGTGGTACATGCCCCAATTCACATGCCAATGTGAAGATTGACTGTGAATAGGTTATATTTTTTTGATCTGCCTCCGCTACCATCTGTTTTAACTCTTTTAAGTGAAAGGTGTGTGGTGTTTGTGCTCGTAAGAGCTCCTCTCGAAGGATATAGTCGTATGTTTCGGTATCTTTATTATCACCTTTATTTTCAACCTGCATATAACTCTCTTGACTTTGTAGTGCTGTTATGGCGTTGCCTCGCGATAGACAGACAGAGATGTTACTGCTTATTATATCTTGAGAGAGAAGTGGTCGCACTGCATCGTGTATGAGTACTACGGTGTTTTCTTCTTCCTCCTCTGCTATTGCTAATATTCCTTTTCGTGCCGACTGAAAACTGTTTTCGCCCGATTGTATAACTCCTGCAAATTTTGTTATCCCTGCTTCTTGGGCTTGTTTTTGTACTGTTTGGTGCCACTCCGGCGATGAGACTACATATATTGCACTTATGAGCATATGTTGCTGAAAGGCTCTCATTGTGTGTTGCAAGACTGATTGTCCGTCAACCACAAAGAATTGCTTAGGTATGGTCAGATTCATTCTGTTACCTACGCCCCCTGCTAATATTAGTGCTACACTTTTGTTCATCGACTTTATCTCTCTATTTGTATTTTTCTAATATCTCGGCACATAGTTTTTCGTGACGACGTATTGTATAGAATCGGAGTAGTTCAAAAATAGTTGACTCCAATATAAAATATAGATACGGCACGTTAAATCCTACGCATAGAAACATTATTATTACTCGTAAATCGAATGTAAGGATGTTTGTTAGTGGCATTATAGGCTTACTTCCTCTGCAAAAATCTTGACGTAGTTCTGTTGGTATTCCTTGTGGATATTTGCTTTGAATGAGTTGCATAAGTTTATGAAACTCCTTTACCTGATCTTCTTGTGAGCCTGTGTATCGTGCATAGAAATAGAGGTATAGTTTTTTAAACCATCCGCTCTTATCCCACTTTAAGGATTGCATCTCTTCTCTTATCTTTTGTGATGAGTCTAACTCTGCTTTGTCAGCTCCAAATTGGAAGTAGAGATGTATGTTACGATAGTAGTCGCCTATGGCACATTGGCGACCATGACATCTAAATCCTGACCATGCTGATAGTAAATAGATGGTGACACCCCATTTTACATCAGTAAAAGGGATTAATTCTCCGCCTAATCGGATTGCCAAAAAGAGATATATAAAGAAGAACCACACATCTCCACAAAAGCCGTCCAACACTCTTCCTATGAGGGTTTTCTTGCCTGTCATTCGTGCCAACTGCCCATCAGCACAGTCAAACCAGTTTGCCCAAACAAGCAGTGCCATTCCTATAAGATTGGTGGTTAAATCGGTACTATAAAAGAGGAATCCTGTTGCCGAGCCTATTATTATACTTATTATGGTTACTGCTACCGGGTGTACGTTTAGTGCCTTAAAGAGCAATGCCCACAGATAACCCGGTGTGCGTGTCATATACAATTCAAAAGGGCCTTCGGTATCTTGGCTCTTCATTGTTGCTTTTACATTATCAATAAGGCTCATAACGTGATGATTGGCTTTTTATAATCTCTCCTACTCTGCTTCGGTTTCTGCCATTAGGTTTACACTCTCATCCTTTCCGCTTCGGTCAACGTATTGCTTGCGAAGTGGATTTGCTGTTATCTCATTGTACATTGCACGATTGTTATATACATCTATTGCTGTATATATGGCTTGACGCATTGAATTTGCAGATGCTTTACTCTTTCCTGCTATGTCGTATGCTGTTCCATGATCGGGCGAGGTACGTACAAAGTCAAGTCCGGCAGTGTAGTTTACTCCGTCATCCATTGAGATTGCTTTGAAGGGGGCTAATCCTTGATCGTGATACATTGCCAACACTCCATCAAAGTTTTTATATAGTGCGGCTCCAAAGAATCCATCGGCTGAGTATGGTCCGAAACATACTATTCCGCTGTTGTATGCCTCTTGTATTGCTGGGATAATTGTATCTTGTTCCTCGGTTCCTATTAATCCGTTATCCCCTGCATGTGGATTTAACGAGAGGACTGCAATTCTTGGACGCTCTAACTTGAAGTCTTGTATAAGCGAAGTATTGAAGATGTTTAGTTTATTGACAATCAACTCTTTTGTTATCTTCTCTGACAACTCTTTTATTGGTGTATGAGTGGTTACTAATGCCACTTTTAGTGTTTCGTTCATCAATATCATTAGTGGTTCATTCTCACCTCCAAAACGAGATTGCAGATACTCAGTATGTCCTGAGAAGTTGAAATCTTCTCCTTGTATTGTATTTTTATTTATTGGGGCTGTTACAAGCACATCTACCTTGCCATCTTTAAGGTCTTGCACTGCTACTTCTAACGCCTTTAGCGATGCCATTCCTGCTACTTGCGATGGTTTTCCTATCTCAACTTTTAACTCATCATCAAAGCAGTTTACAAAGTTTACTCTGTCGGGCAATATACTATCGGCATTAGCTACTATATTAAATTGTAAATTAGGCACATCCAACACCTTTTTGTAATAACCTGACACTTTTGCTGCTCCATAAACTACGGGAGTACATATTTCGGTCATACGTTGATCTGATAATGCTTTGATTATCACTTCGTAACCCACTCCGTTTATATCTCCATGAGTTATTGCCACTCTTAATTTATTTTGTTTCATAATGGTTATATCTTTTAATTATGTCGCTAATTTACAAAATTTATGGTTATTTCATAGTGTTTGGGGTGTTTATTCTCCTTTTTGCGATGCTAACATTCCACACGCTGCCGATACATCTTCGCCCCGCGATGCTCTGATTGTTGCCACTACTCCTCGTTTGTTTAACTCATCACGAAATGCCTCTATTACAGAATCAGATGAACTTTGTAACGAAATACCGGGTATTGCATGATAACGTATTAGGTTTACTCTGCAATCTAATCCTTTGAGCAATTCTGATAGTTTTGCAGCATCTTCTAAACTATCGTTTACTCCTTGCAACATTATATACTCAAAAGATAAACGGCGTTGATGTGAGAAATCATACTCTCGCAACATTGCTATCATATCTGATATAGGAAATGCTTTTTCGGCCGGCATATATCTCGCTCTACGTCCGTCTGGCGCATGCAGGCTTACTGCTAAATGGCATTTGCTTTCATCCAAGAAGCGTTTTACTCCTTTGCGTATTCCTACGGTTGAGAGGGTTATTCGCTTTGGACTCCATGCCAACCCCCACGATGCTGTTAGTATATCTATTACTGTTAACACAGAGTCAAGGTTATCAGTTGGTTCACCCATACCCATAAATACTATATTGGTAAGTTGTTCGCTATGGGGTACTGCCAATATCTGATTCATTATTTCGGCAGGGGTAAGGTTTCGTTGAAATCCCTGTTTGCCTGTCATACAGAAGAGACAATTCATCTTACAACCTACCTGAGAGGATACACAGAGTGTTGCTCGCTCACGGTCAGGTATATATACGGTTTCGATGGTGTGACCATCGTGTAGGCGAAAGAGATACTTTTCTGTACCATCGTTCGACACTACTTGGTGCATTGGAGGAACCACTCCTACTTCACACTCTTTTGATAACTTTTCGCGATTCTGTTTTGATATGTTGGTCATATCTGCAAAATCTACTACCCGTTTTTGATATATCCACTCACACATCTGCTTTCCTGCAAATGCTGGCATTCCTAACTCTTGCGATAGTTGTTTTAACTCCGATAGTGTTTTACCAACTAATGTTCTATTTTGCATCTACTCTTATTTTATATGATAAGGGGACAATTTCAATTGTGCTGAAACCGTCCCCTTGTTCTGTTTTATTGGAATCTTATTTTAAGGAGAATAATCTCAAAATATTTTCCAAATTCTTTTTTTTGCATTTTGATTAGTAGAACAATGTTCTATTGTCATCTATATCAGTTAGATTGTAAATCAAATCGAAATATCTCTCGTAGATATATTTTGTCATTGATGATTTGTAGATGCTTGTCTCACTTGCTTTGTCGAATGTTGACAATACATCGTTGTTTGCTACAACTTTATATAGATACACAGCTCTGTTTCCTTGTACTGGTGCTTGTAACTCATCAACCGGAGCGTATGGTGCTGCTCCTGCCAATTTAGGTTCAAATCCTATTCCGGGTACTACCGAAGAGCGGAATACTACCGATTTTGCTGTATCAACTTTTGAAGCTAGAGCCTCTGCTGCTGCATCAAGAGAAGTGAACTCTTTTAGCAACTCTGCAATCTTCTCTCCTTTCTTCTCTTGAATAAGTCTTGTTTTTAACATTGGTGCTAAATCGTCATATGACTCATACTCGTCATCTGATATCTTAGCAACTTTTGCAACTACATAGAATTTTTTGTCTACATCAAAGATTTTTGATAATTCTTTCTCATCTGCATTGAATGCCCATTGTATTATCTCACGAGCATTGGGGATATATGAAAGATTGATATCTGCCTTACCAATTTTTGCTGTTTGAACTGAGATTCCATTATCAATATCTCCGTTAGAGAACTCTGCTGTCTCACCTTTCTCTGTCATATACTTGCTCAATTTGTAGTATTGAGCATCGCGAGTATCTTGACTTGGTTTAACCTCAACAAGTAGTTGTGCAACTTTTGCTTTATCTACTGGTTTTGTTTTGTCTGTTACCTCTAATAGGTGTATTCCAAATTGAGTTGTTACCTTTTGTACTCCTTTTGCTCCGCGGAATGCTGCATCAGCAAATTTAGTTCCTAATTGTGATAACATAGGCTCAGTAAACCATCCGAAACTTCCTCCATTTGAAGAAGTGTTTGTATCAACTGAATACTCTTTTGCTAACTCTGCAAAATCTCCTCCATTTTTAAGTACGTTGTAGATGCTATCGCAAAGTGCCTCTTGTGTAGGAGCAAACATAATGTGACGTGCCTCAACTGAGTCGGGTGCTACGGTTGTTGACATTACACGATATTTTTTGTATGTGTTGTTCTCAAAGATTGTCTCCGATACATCACCAACTTTTGCTTTGCTTACAAACTCTTTCATTTTGGGAGACATTGTTGAAACAGTCATATACTCTTTTGGTGCTTGAGCATATTGTACATGTTGTACGTTCTCTGTTGTTGCAAAAGTCTCTGATAGTGAGTTAAACAACTCTTCTGTTGCTTTGAAATCATCTTGTGTTGGTGCAACTGAAAGTGCCACGAACTCTATTGTGCGATTTTCATCGATTTTATAGTTTTCGCGTTTTTTAGAGTAGAGTGCTTTTACCTCACTCTCTGATACTTCAACTAATGAATCGGGGATTGCTGTGTAAAGTTGTGGTACGTATGCTATATCAACATTTTTTGTTGTCTCTGCAAATGCTGCCTCCAAATCAACATCATTTGGTAGCAATGATTTAGATACAAGGTTGAACATTTTACGACTTACTCGGTCATTCTTTACTGCATCCTCAAAATCGTACCAACTCTCTTGTGCCATTGCAATTTGATATTGTTGCTCCTCATCTAAAGTTGTTAGATCAGTTGAGAAAAGTTGTGATAAGTAGCTCATCAACATCTCTTTATCAAATTGTCCTGTTTGTGGATTTGTGTATTGTTGCAATACCAATGGTGATGTGTTGTCGCCTGTGATTAGATCGTTCAACTCATCTTCTGATACTGTAATACCAATGTTTTCGGCACAATCCGACATTGCTTTTGTCATTACCATTTCGGTAAATATTCTGTTTCTGTCGGCATCAGTAGTCTCTGCACCTAATTTTGACTGGAACTCCTCAGGTGATATTGCGTCACCATTTACTTTAGCTACATTGTTTTTGCTCATTTGTAGGAATGTGCCTCCTGAGTTTAGGAAGTCACCAATGATGAATGCTAACAATGCAACTCCAATTACAACAATAAGAAGCCCTGCTTGATTTCTAATTTTTTGTAGTGTTGCCATCTGTTTTTATATTTAATTTGTTTATTATTTACTATTTTTTTTCAAAACCAAGTGCGAAGATAATAATTTTTCTCTGCTTATCCCAATTTATAGGTGTTGTTTTTGCTATTTATGTTATTATTTTTTCAGTTTTTTACCGCACTCTCTTGTTTCAGGGTATCTAAAGCATCGGTTGTGGTTGTATCTTTTCTTCGCATATCCTCAATTGGGAATATTCCTGTGGTTTTTAATATCTTGTATCGAGTCATATTTTGATTGGACTCAAAGCCCAATCCCTCTATGATTCTATCTCCTCGTTCAATGTGTATTATGGTATCGGAGTATATCTTTTTTGCATCCTGACTCCAAAAGAGTTGCTCTGTAAAAAAGCGTTCATCGTTGGTGTTTGCCATCTTGACATCACCTCGTATCTCCCACAGCCTCTGGTTCTTGTAAAATATGGCTGTATCTCCCTCTAAGAATGCGGCTACGTTGTAGTCATCATCAAAGGTCTCTAAATATATGCCTCGTGGAAAATACCAGCGAGGTGTTTCAGAGTTTTCATACATATACCAATCGGGAGCAACTACCCTGTAACGTGTTACTCCTGAATCGGATATAAGTGTTGATACATCTTTGCTATATATGGTAGGAACTTCGTTTGGATCGGCAAAAGCCTCTATTACCTCTTTATTGTCTTTACCACAACTAAACATAATAATCATCAGTAAGACAACAATTACTGGTAAGGTTTTTGAAGCGAAAGCATCTTTTCTTTTCATCACGAATTGAGCGTTTTATTCGATTCTGTTCTTGAAGAACCAGAACTCATTAAATGATATTCCTATTGAGAAAATCAATCCGTTCTCTACCAATTTTGAATTGGGTTGCATCTTTCTGTTGAAGTATTGTACTGATACGTTTACTAATGATTTGTCTCGCATTATAGGAAATCCCATTCCCACTGTTGCTCCTGCCTCGTACAAAGCATTGCCTTGAATTTTCATATACGATTTTTCGTAATATGCCCCTGCTCTAAAGCGTATTCTGTCAACGTATTTTAATGAGTAGAGTTCGTTTTTGTACTCTGCTCCAACAGATATTCTATATCTATTATTGAAGTTGTTTTTTAATGTCTCTTCAGTGTAATTCTTTTTCCAAAAGGGTAGATAGTTTGCATTTTTCCATGGCTGATATGTGAAATCAACTCCAACTATAAGTTTCTCTCCCCAGTTGTATCCCAATCCTACACCATAGCTCTCTGCCATATCGTATGCTCCTTTCAACGATATAGTATCACTTTCAACTGTTAAAGAGGTTTCGCCACTTGTCTCCAGCTGATAAAGATCATAATATCTTTTACCCAACATCTTCTTTTTGGGCGAATATACAGCACCTAATGTTATTGAGTGTTTATCGTTTATTGGCTGGGTGTATCTTACTCCAAAATCGACCTTAAAATCGGTTATGTGCATTTTTGTTTGAGCAATCATTGCTACAACATTATACTGTGACGATGGCATAATGGTTGAGTTGTGTGTTATGTTTCCAAAGAGATACGAAACATTTGCTCCTATAAATAAATTCTTATGAAGTTTTGCTGCAAGTCCGAGATATACTTGATGTATTCCCCCCTCTCCATAATTTGAATATTCGCCAAATGGTATTTTCTTTCCGTACTCGTAATTTACTCTTGAGAATGGTACTATTCCAAGTGATGCAGCTAAATGCTTTCCTATCGGAAATTGCGCCACTGCATAATCGAAGTTGGCTGTGGTTTGCTTCTCTTTAAGAGCTCCCTCTCTTCGCCAATCAACCTCTACACTCATTCCTATATCAAAGAGGAAGGTAAGAGAGTCCATTGCAGCATACGATGCTGGATTTTTAGGATTGATTTGCATTTTGTTATTTATTCCATAACCAACGCCTCCCATTCCTGAATTGATTCCTAATGAGAAATCATCAAGAGTTCCCAATCCGTGCATCGAAAAAGGGGTCTGTGCCTTTGCGAAAATGGTTGCCACAAAAAGAATTACTATTATTGATATATATCTATTTTTCAACATTGTATCTTAAAATTGCATTTAGTCCTTTTAATACAAGGTACTCCTCATCAATTAAAGGTACGAAAGTACTATTTTTTAATTGATTATACAACAATAAATGATCTCCTCCGGTTAATATAACTTTAAGATTTGCCTCTTTTTTAGAAATTTTAGCAATATATCCCTCACATTCATACAACACTCCACTCATTACACCTGATAATATGGCACTGTTTGTATCTACTCCCAACAGAGGATATTCTTCTGAAACCTCAACAAGCGGTAACGATTTTGTAAAATGATTTAGGGCTTTTAGCCGCATTGATATTCCGGGTGCTATATTACCCCCCTTATATACGCCATCGGCAGTTAGGTAGTCGTAAGTCACTGCTGTTCCAGCATCAATTACCAAAGTTGGCACTTCACCACAAATTTCTCTTGCTCCTACCGCTGCTGCAACTCTGTCCATTCCTAATGTTTGGGGTGTTGCATAATCAACTTTTATTGGTATTAGAGTTTGGTATGTAAGATTAATAAAAGTTGTAGAATTCTCCTTCAGAGTTGCCAGAAACTCATTGTCAGGTAAAGATGATGTTGAATATATGGCATTATGATAATTCAACTCCCTAATATAGCAAATCACCTCTTCAACTGAAGAGAGGGCAAATGTTTTGACATCTACAATACCCTTTTCATCAAAAAGGGCTATCTTTATAGAGGTATTTCCCTGATCAACTATAAGATTCACTTTGCTTTGTTATCTTGGTTTTCTTTCTCTTTTAGTTTCTTCTCTTCGCGAGATACTATAAACGAAGCATATAACTGCAATACTGCTCCCGACAAGAGCAGTGCCAACCACTCTTGTTGACGCATATACATAAACCATGCGGCAGCTGTAATCATCAATGCCGAAAAGAGTTCTATGCGACACGCTCTCTTTTGACGCAGAGTCATTCCTTCTGTGTCTCTAAAAAGTCGCACAAACGCCAAACACGCACCTCCTGCTCCCAACATATATACTGATAGTTGGTGTTGGAACATAAACAATACTGTTGCCGCCAAAATTGAGATTGCCGCTATAACTGTTATCAGACCTAATATATTAGGATTTATTTTAATCTTCTTCATCTCTCTTTGCTTATTATTATTTAACATACAAACGCCGAAAAGGGATTACTCGCCAGCTGAAGATTTAATAATAAAAACATCTTCATCGGCTTTTTTATAACCATACTCCTCTCGAGCATACTCCTCTATTGCATCCTTATCGTGCTTCAGTTGTTCTATTTTTATACTATCCTCTTGCATCTGCTTTATGTAACTATCAAGTACCTCTTTCAAACTGTCAAGTTCGTTTTTATACTCCATACGAACGCGTATATTGTTTTGATCGAAGAACATTAGATATACAAAAAACAAAACAACGGCTATTGGCAACCACCATTTTCGCAATATTTTAAAGATCTTTTTTATCTTTTCAAATTTCATATCCTATGCTAAAATGTATAATATTCTTTTTTTTCAACAACTCTCTTAAATTTATGCGAAGATATAAAAAGTTTTTGGGTAACGAAAGCAATAAGGCAGGTTATAGGAGTTAAAGAGGCAAAATTCCGATAATTAATATATCTTTTAATCAAACAAATAGAGATCTATCAAAAAAACAAGAACCACAATCTTACGAATGTGGTTCTCATTGTTATTGTGTAGAACTCTTTAATTATTCAGCTACTACTACAACCTCTATCTCTGCTGATACCTCTTTGTATAGTTTAATAACTACTTTGTGAGCACCAAGTTCTTTTAGAGGCTCTTTCAAAGCGATAAGGCGACGATCAACAGTGAATCCTTTCTCTGCCAAAGTATCTGCTATTTGTACTGATGTTACAGATCCAAATACTTTACCAGTCTCACTTGCTTTAGTTGCAATTGAGATAGAAACTCCGTTTAATGAAGTTGCCAATGCTTCTGCATCTGCTTTAAGTTTAGCCAATTTCTCAGCACGTTGACGATTGTCCTCAGCCAACATTTTAAGAGCTGACTCAGATGCGATAACTGCTTTTCCTTGAGGGATAAGATAGTTGCGTCCGTAACCTTTTTTTACGTTAACAACATCACCCTTAAAACCTAAATTTAGGATATCTTCTTTTAATATTACTTGCATTGTCGTTCCTCCTTAATTTTATTTCATATTATCAGTTACATAAGGCAACAACGCCAAGTGGCGAGCGCGCTTAACAGCTTGAGCAATACGACGTTGGAACTTCAATGAAGTACCTGTGATACGACGAGGTAAAATTTTACCTTGCTCGTTTAAGAATTTTTTCAAGAATTCGGGATCTTTGTAATCGATGTACTTAATTCCGCTCTTTTTGAAACGGCAATATTTTTTCTTCTTTACATCTACTGAAGGGGGAGTGAGATATCTGATCTCTGATTGAGTGTTTTGTGCCATGATTTAGTTCTCCTTTACTTCGTTATTTGATTTAACACTTCTTCTCTTCGCTGCATATTCAGCTGCGTATTTGTCTTGTTTGAATGTCAAGAAACGAATTACGCGCTCATCGCGACGGAAGTTTACCTCTAACTTAGCAATTACGGTAGGTTCTGCATCGAACTCAATAAACTCGTAAAAACCTGTTGTTTTCTTTTGAATGGGATAAGCAAGTTTGCGTAAGCCCCAGTTCTCTTCGTTTACTATTACGGCTCCTTCAGCTTTGAGAATGTTTGTGAATTTCTCTACCGCTTCCTTCATCTGTGGTTCAGACAAAACGGGAGTCAAAATGAAAACGGTTTCGTAATGATTCATAATTAATAAATTTGTTAGTTAATAAAATTTGCGGTGCAAAATTAGTAAAAAGTTTTTAATCGTGCAAATATTTCAGTTGTGAGTTGTTAGAGTTGTTGGTTACAAAAAACAATAAAAACAAGAGGTAATAGTTATTAATTCTAATTTTTCTTGTTTACTTTGCGTTTGATTAGTTATATATTAAAGTTTTTGTATGAGAGTATCTATAAAAAGCATACGATATGCAATAGTTATTATTACCAGTTTTTTATGTTTCAACTCTTTTGCTCAATACCAAAGTGATGAGTTGGGCAACGGTTTGTTACGTAACTCTATTGATATGCCTGATGATTATGAGGGCAAGGTGGTGTGTACACTCATAAAAAGGGATTGTAAGCAAAAGAGCAAGAAGGCTCTGCTTTACGTGCATGGATTTAACGACTACTTTTTTCAGGCAGAAATGGCTGACCGTTTTAATGCTGAGGGCTATAACTTTTATGCTGTTGATTTGAGGAAATATGGACGTTCATTACTACCTCATCAAAAAAGATGCAACACTCGTAACATTAATGAATATTTTGCTGATTTAGATAGCACGATTAATATTATAAGAAGTGAGGGAAACGATACCATTATTCTTATGGGACACTCTACGGGCGGACTTACAACCTCGCTATACTGCCACTCTAAGGGTAATAACTGCCCCGTTGATGCTCTTATTTTAAACAGTCCATTTTTTAAGTTTAATATGGGCGGAATATTGAATGAATTTGTAATACCATTAGTCTCTTTTATAGCACCTTTTTTACCTGATATTTCAATTCCGCAAGGAGCATCTACGGCATACGCCGAGAGTCTTTTGAAAGAGTTTCATGGCGAATGGGAGTTTGACAAAGATAAAAAGTTAATGCTCTCGCCCAATGTTACTACCGATTGGATTTCGGCAATATACAATGCTCAAAAAATTGTATGGAGGGGATTAGATATTAAAGTTCCTGTTTTAGCAATGTACTCCGACAATAGTGTGAATGGCAACAAATGGAGCATAGAGTTTATGCATGGCGATGCTGTTTTGAATGTCAAAGATATTGCCAAATACTCTCAAAATTTAGGGAACAATATTCAACGCCTTAAAGTTGTTGGTGGTATGCACGACCTTCTCTGTTCAAAACCAGAAGTAAGGGACAGGGTTTATAGGTTTGTTTTTAAATGGTTGTCTGTTGCTTGTTATTAGTTGTCAGTTTCGTAAACTCAACCGTCCTCCGTGTAGTTTTTAGTTGTTAGAGTCTTTATTTTGCTAAAAACTAAGGTACGAAGTACCGTACAACTAAAAACTAACAACTATTTTATTATTTTCTTAGTTTCTATCTCTCCTTTTGATTGTACTGCTACTACATAGATGCCCGAGGGGTAGTTTCCGACATTAAGAGTTGCCTCCTCACTGTTAGGAGTTTGATACTGCATCAGCACTCCTTGCATATTGTAGAGTTGTACTTGGTTGATTACTTCGGGGGAGGTTATGTGTACTTCACCTGCCGATGCAATATAGATTATCTCTATCTCTGAAGTTTCTACCTCAGACTCCTCTATGGAGGTTATATCGGTATCGCCAAAGGTGATGACTTCAACATCTTCTATTGCCATAGGGGTTGCCACGCCAGAAATGGTGATGTTTACTTCATCCTCCGAAGGGAATGTGATTTTGTCTATTTCATCAATATTGATTGACTGAAACGAGCCTTGAGATGTTAGATAGACATTCATATAGTCTGTTGCGTGAATCGGTATCCACGTTATCAGTATGAATGCCATTAACATCAACATTTGTTTAATGTAGTTTTGTTGCTTATTCTTTTTATTTTATTAATTTATTCTTTTTATAATTACAAAGATATGTTTTATATTAACATAGCAAATAATTATAATAATAATTAGCACTTTATAAGTTTATTTACTATGGCAAAAATTGTTAAACCTGCTGGGGAGTGTATCTGCAATTTTGCAGATATGTTTCTGCGATGAGTGGTTACAGTATGTACCGAAAGATATAACTCCTCGGCAATCTCTTTATTGCTCATACCTTTTGCTACGCATACTATTATCTCTTTTTCACGTTCACTGAGCGTTTGTATCTTCTCTGCATCAGTCAACTCTTTATCTTCTGCTTTTGACATTATAAACTCTCCTCGAGCAACCTTCTCCTCTATACGCACAACCGCTGGAACAAAGAGTTTATCCTCAACCATTCGGTGTAGCATTAGATCCTGTTCACAATTTATTATATCAAATAG
The DNA here is from genome assembly GCA_017521245.1 of Bacteroidales bacterium. Taxonomy (NCBI): domain Bacteria; kingdom Pseudomonadati; phylum Bacteroidota; class Bacteroidia; order Bacteroidales; species Bacteroidales bacterium. The sequence continues at coordinate 31,383 of JAFXDI010000001.1, read as the reverse complement.
TGCAGAGTTTAAGAGATTATTTTCTCTTTGTGGATAATAGCGTATAATTATATCTTTAAGTTCCTGAAGTTTATACTCTATACCGTTATGTTTCTCGGCAAAGACAGATATAGAGTAGTTTGTAGATATAACTCCTCGCAAAAGGTTATCAACGTATGTAAACACAGTTTTATTCTCGTGTTCCATATGAGCCCTCACCTCTCCTACATACTCATCGTAAAATTTTATTATCAGCATTGCCACACTGTCGCTTCCCGAGCAATCTATTGCCTCAATTAACTTGCGGCGGATGGCAGGAAGATTGAAATCCAAAAAGTAATTGTGTGCTTGCTTTAGATAGTTTATTATTGAGGGTAATGATATATTTTCTACTGCACATACCTTGTTTGATACAAAGTTGGCTACTGAAAGGAATGTTGCACAATCAACGCCTTGCTCCGAGCATATTGTCTGCACAGTTTTATCGCCAAAACCCAATGATATTCCAAACCTACTCATTACCATTATAAGCAAGTTGTTATCGTTTATTAGTGTACTCATTTTATGAGTTGGGCGATATTCTGTTATCATAAATTGTTTATTACTACACTCTCAATATTCTCTTTTGCTGACGTGGCTTGTCACATTCCTACTTTACTGAGATATAAATTTCTTAAGCAAAAATATACAATATTTTTATTAAGACACTACTGCTTAACAATTTATAATATTTATTATGAGTTAGAAATTAATCCCAATTTCTAACTCATAATTCTTCATTAATACGAAACGCTCATATCTGTTGGTACTGCTATATAGAAGTCGGCTCTGCCTTTGTTCTCATCTTCGAGCGAAGTGATATCATCTTGACGAACGTTGCATATTGTTACCACTCTTAATTGGGGTGCATACTCGGTAAGATAGGGGACTATACCTTGTTTAAAGTCAGAGTGGTAATTTCCGTTTATATGCAAAAAATATTTACTGCCACTCTTTGCTATATTCCATGCCATTGTGGCATCTTTTATCGCTTGTGCTTGCGCCATATATTCGGCATTTGATTCACTACCTGAAAACATCTGCATAAGAGAGAATGCCGAGTTCTCCTCCTCTTGTTTAAAGGTTACAGGCAAAGGTGGCAGGTATGATTTTGCCTCTTGTGAAAGAGAATCTAAATATTGTAGCCCTTTGTTCTTTACCACATTGGCATATCGGCGAGGTACGTTAGTTGCCACAAAGGGGATATTATTCTCTTTTGCAAAATATACAAATGGGTAGTAATCGGTTGAGTAATTAGGCCATAGACGTGCTTCATCTTCAAAGCGATCGTATGTTATTACCCTCTGCATATACTCATCTATTATCAACTGATTGTCTGCTTCAAACATCTCGGCTCCCATAGTAAACTCGTTACCATGTTGAGTGTATAGCGAACGTGCCACTTCCAACTCTAACCAGTGTGCTATTGCACAGTTATGTATCTCTCCAAAGAGTACAACATTGTAGGGCGTTATTTTTTTTATCAGAGTTTCGTAACCTATCTCTTTACCCTCTGAATCAAATATAGTGTACGCCTTTTTATATCCCTTTTGTGCATTCACCGAAAGAGTGAAAAGTAATGTAAAGGTTATTATAATGTATCTCATATATTTATTTTATTAAATGCTTCCGATGTTTGAAAAACCTCAGTTTAATTAACGTAAATGAGGATTTCGAAAACATGGTTAACGACAAAATTCTCCTTTTTATACGCTCTTATTCTATCTCTTATAATCTCCTATATATAATAATATTGCCCGTTCAGGATGCAAATATTCATTAAATGCCTCTTGAAGTGTTTCGGGTGTAATCCCTGAAAGCACCTCTTCATATTGGTTGAAATCAGATAGAGTTTCTCCGCTCTTAATAAGATTTATCAGATTGTTTTTCCAATCGGCTACTGCCTGCTCGTTTAGCACCTGACGTTTGGTTACTATAAAGGAGCGTTTCAATGCTTGTAACTCTGTATCTGAAATAGGTGAACTCTTTAACGAGAGGATAATTGAAGAGAGTAACTCCTCTGCAAATGCCATATTATGGCTATCAACAGCTCCCATAAAATCGAAATAGAATGTTTGTTGTGGTAGCCCGTTATATACAATTCCTACGTAGGGAGAGTATGCAATATTCTCTTTCTCTCTAAATACTTTCAGAAATCGGTCTTGCAACACATCTCTCATCAATTTTAACGTTAACGAGTTTTTAAGCGATGGTGTATAGTTTCCTGCCAATATGTAATCAAAGGCTGTTTGTGTTTGATTATCACTCTCAAATGCCTCGCTATAATATGTTTGTGGGAGTTCGTATGGAGTTGAAGAGAAGGTGTATGAAGCAGGTGTTGAACGCATATCTGCAAAGGTTGAGACCATAAGAGGTGCCATAGCATCTGCATCAAAACTTCCTGTTAGCAATATTGTTGTTCCTTGTGGGTTAGAGAATAGGGTTGTATAGTATGTTGCTATTGAATCGAGATTAAGACTTTTTATATCTTCAACTATTCTTGCTCTTATGTTTTTGTGCGAGGTGTTACCCAATATATAATCCATACGATTTACCAACATACGTTCAGAGTCTCGTTTCATCATCTTTTGCAGTAATGTTTCATCTCCAAATGACTCTACTTCATCTGCTTTTACCTCCTCAAAATCGGAGTAACAACGCTCTGGTCGGTGTATCTTTTCATATACAAGATTAAACATTTCCCCTGCCTTTGAGGTTGGTGCAGAGGCTAATAGTTCGTGCCAATGTGGACTTATTCCTGTATTTAGTGCCAATGAGTTTTGCAACATATATGTTGTTATGGTATCGTATGGAACAGCCTCAATCATTCCCATCTCCATATATCCTGCTGTTGCATCGTATTTATACAAATCCTCTTCACTTAAGTCTGCCACACCTCCTCGTGCAAAGAGTGAGAGTTGCACTCTATCAGAGCCATCGCAAGTGGGACGGAGTAGTATTCGTAATCCGTTTTTAAGATTTATCTCCGATACCGATATGTTTTCGTAATAGTAGGTTGATTCTACATCGTTGGGGTTAAAGGCTTTTGTAACCTGTAAACATTCTGGTGTAGATATAACAACCTCCTCTTCTTCCTCTTTTTGTTTATATATAAATGGTTCGGCTTGTAGTGTTGTTCCTCGCCTCCATGCCTCATCAATATCTTTAACTGAAATACTCTCCTCTTTGCCATATTTGTTTGTATATGCAACAAGCAGAGTTTCGTTCTTATAGTCAATCCAACGTTTAAGCATCCAAAGCAACTGACGTGCTTCTGTTCTGAGTATCTTCTCTACTAAACGCTCCATCTCGCGCTGCGTTTGAATATATCTGTCGCCTGAGATTATGTAATCGGCAAAGTCTTCACACCACATTGATGAAGGTAGAGTGTTATTATATATCTTTAGTGAGTGTAACATACTTGACTTTACATCCGCCATTTCATCGGGTGTAAATCCGTTATGCCATACGTAATGAAGTTCTGACACCAACTCCGATATTTGTTGCAGTAACTCCTCTCTACTTGTTCCAGAGAAGGAGAATACCAAATGTTTCTTATCGGCAAGATACCATGAATCGGACACTGAGATATTCATTCCTCGTGCCGAAAATCTGTTTGACAATGCTCTTACCAACAGGTTGTCTAACTCTCTACGATATACAGTTTCTAATGTTTTTCCCACTATACATTTGTGTGGGATTATAAGTTCTATCTTTGATTTTCGCATCAAAGTATCACACACCTCTTTTATCTGTGTTCCTTTTTTGTAGGTTAAAGGATATAGTTCATACCCTTCAGGTGTATGAGTGGGTACAGAAGAGAATATCTTCTCTATTTTTTGTTTTATATCAGCGGTATCAACCATTCCAACAACAACCACAGAGGCTAATTGCGGAGTGTACCAATGTTTATAAAAACCTTTTAATTTTTTATTATCAATTCGTTTGATGTCTTTCTCTCTTCCAAGAGGTATATGGTCGGCAAAGCGTCCGTTGCCAATCTTTAGCGAATAGAAGTTATCTTCAATTTGATAACCGCGAAGTTCCTCTAATATCACTCCCCTCTCTTTTTTTATTCTCTCCTCCTCAAAGGTAATGCCACACAACCAATCACGTAGTGCAATTAACGAGGTATCAATTGCGGTGTCATATTGATTATCAACAGGCACTGTTACCGAATATATGGTGCGGTCGTAACCTGTATAGGCATTAATATCGCGTCCAAACTTCATACCTACACTCTCCCAATACTCAATCATTTTACGTTCAGGAAAGTTCTCTGTTCCTAAAAAAGCGGCATGTTCCAGGAAGTGTGCTGCACCCTTCTCGTTGTCTCTCTCTTGTACCGAACCTAAACGCATAACCAATCGCATCTCAACGCTATTATTGGGATGATTATTGGGGCGAATAATATAGTGCAACCCATTATTTAGCCAACCCTCAATGGTATTAGATGGTAACTCAATCGGCATCTTGTCAGACACCGATTGAGCTTTTGTGGTTTGCAATGATAGTGCAAATATGAATAGCGATAATATTCGCAAAAGTTTCATTATTCTCAACTATTTTATTTTGCTGCATTCATTACATATGTTACCTCTACATTTTGATAACCATATGAGTTATACATATCAAATGGGAATACAAATTTGAATGTTCCTTCCTCAAAGTTGTATGAAGATGTTGGCTCTACCCAGTCAGTTGGCTCATTACCAAAGTAGTCTTCTGATATTGTGCTTATCAATAGATATTGTTTAGGATCCATTGATGCTCCATACTCAAATAATTCGCTCAATGTATATTCTACCATCTCTCCATCGCCATACTCATCAACCTCTACAATCTCTTCTGATTTTGCTTGTAGTTTATTCCATAATGAGAAGTTATAAGAGAATGGTACTGATGTAATCATATCTCCCCATGTATCCTCTACCTCTTGAGTAAATGTTATTTGATCATTCTCTATTGCAAGATCATCAAGAGTCATTTCAAATGTTTCACTTGCCGCAATCATAAATTTGCCATCTTCCGCAGGAGTATATCCTACTGCGCCCAATGCAGCAATTGAGTATGGGTATGAATACCATCCCTCGTAAACATCTTCGGTTGTGTTTTTACGCAACATCTCAAACATAAAGTCGTTCAATCCCATTGGGTTTGATACCATTTTTAAAACCGGTTTGTCGGCTGTTGCATTTTCGCTCAATGTAATAATTGTCTCTGATGTGAACTCACGAGCATCGTTTCCTTCATTAAAGTACTCTTTGTCATCACCTTCAACATATGGGAATGATACTTTTACAGTACAAGCAACTTTTCCCATCATACGATATAGGTCAATTCCAAGATTCTCTTTATATCCTGCAATCAAAGCTTTTTGCTCCTCGGTTAACTCAGGCATTGATGCAGCAGGTTGTACTTTTATTGTCCAAGGATTGCTCAACACAATTTTATCATTGCTTGATGATGCAATCTTAACTGTTACTGATTGCTCTGTTATTATAGAGTTTTTGTTGTTTGAATATACTTTCAACTCCGCAGTTTTTGTATTTGCAGGTATCTCAATTATATTCTCTTCAAGACGTAAAATATCTCCCTCGTTACCAACCAAGTCGAAGTTGATAGTTGTTGTCTCCTCTACAAAGTATGACAAAAGGACTTTGATAGTAATAGGCTCTGTTGCATCCTCTGCCATTGTTGTTACTCCACCTGTTCCTCCATTAACACTTAGTTGAACATAGTTTGTCATTTTCTCTGAGTCATCATCACCTGAACATGATGTTAACACAACTATTGGTAATGCCACCAATAAGAATAAAAAATTTCTTAGTTTCATAATTGTTTTGTTTTTAGTTAATATTATGTTTTTATGTTTATCTGTTTATTGGCCAACCATCGTTTTGCGATACTGCCTGGTTATATCGGTACTCTGATGCAGGTATAGGGAAAGTCCATTTGTAACTCTCTTTTCTGATGGTTGTATATGTTGATTTTCCCCATGCTGTATAGCGTTTTAAATCATTGTTTGCAAGACGCTTAATATCAAGGTAGTTTATACCTTCGCCCACAAACTCGTTTAATTTTTCTGATATTATTCTCTCTATCAACTCCTCGCCCGTAAGTGTAACAGGTATTGTGTTTGCTCCGCAAAGTGAGAGATAATGGTTTATCTTTGATATACCTGTACTCTCTTCTCCACTGCGACAATAGGCTTCGGCTGCTATAAAATATGCTTCGGCATATCGCATCATATCTACATAGTTGTTTGCCTCCCCTTTACGATTATTCATATTGTATTTACCAAAGAGATTTCTGCTCTCCCCCGCCATTGTAAAGGGATAGAGATTATACTCTCGGCGAACATCACTCATGGCATACTCCACTTCAGGGTTTACTGCAAAATAGTCGCCATTAGGCTCATCATACTGTATTGAGGTGTAGTATGGATTGGTGGTATTGAATGCAAATATACGTCCTTCGTATGAGTTTGCACTCCATAGATAACGGTAATTTGTTCCTGTAAACCAACTGTCATCTGCCACTGACAAAACATCCTCAGCATACTGGGCTGCCTTTGTATAGTTTCCTGCATATAACTCTAATTGCGACAATATGTGGTATATTGCAGTTTTTGACAACCAGCCGTTTTTATCGGTATCTGCACTTTGTGAAAGAGCATCGAGCAGTAGAGTTCGAATATAGGTTACACAATCTGATTTTGAAGAACGTGCAACTACTTCAACTCCTATTCTCTTTTTAATTACCACACCATCGGCATTTATATTTTTATGATATGGTGTAGCAAATAGTTGTAATAATTTGAAGTAACACAATGCTTTAAGTGTTTTTGTTTCACTTGCAATCTGTTTCTTCTCACTCTCTTCTGATGTGTTTGCTGTTGCTACGTTTGGCAGACGCTCTAACAACACATCACAATAAGCAATGGTTGTGTAGTATGTACTCCATATCTCTCCTGCCAACTCGTTTATAGAGTTATCTTGCCAACGATATAGATTTTGTTGCGATACATCTTTTCCTGATAGATTTGTAGGGCAAAAGTCCTCTCCCAATATTGAGAGTTGATACTCATAATGGGGATATGATATGTATGCCGATGTTAACAATGAACGTGCTGTTGATACGGTTGTTATTGCATCGGGATCAGAAAATTGATCGGGTGGCGGAATGTTTAACGAACACCCACAAAAGATTGCTACCAAAAGTATGCAAATAATATGTTTTATATTTCTCTTCATTTTTTGCAGGTATTAGAATGTTAAACTCATATTAATTGTATATACTGGTTGCAGTGTTCCTGCCAGTGTTCCGCTCTCGGGATCTGACTCGCTATACTTTGTCCATGTAAAGAGGTTTGATGCCTGAAATGCAAAGTTTGCATACTTTATGAACTTTATATGTTGTGCCAACCACTTGGGCGGTACGCGATAACGTAACGATATTAACGATAGTCTTAAATAGTTACTACTACCTACTGTAAGTGAGTTGGGATAGAGCGAAATATTATTCTCTGCAGTTGTTGAGGTGTAGAATGGTGTTGGATATAACTTATCTTGGTCTCCCGGACGGAACCACATATTTTCGGTTTGTCCTGCAACTGCATTTTTATGTATATCATCTTTTGTTCTTACATATGAGTAGTTATAGCGTTGTATTCCGCCCAATGAGTAGTAGAAATCTACATCTAAATCGAATGATTTATATGTTAATGTCACTTTAAAACTTCCTGTGTATGGGGGTGTTGAATATCCCAATGCTATAACATCTTCAGCTTTTAATGCCTCAGTGGCTTGTTTCTCTGTTCCGTCGGGAAGCAGGAATACAGGATAACCTGTCAATGGATTTATTCCTAAAGAGTGTGGTCCATAGAGCATATCGTATGATTTGCCTACTTCGTAATCGGGTACTATTGACTCCTCCGATGTGTATATCTTATCGGTATAGTAAAGGTCTAAAACTTTGTTTTTGTTATAAGCCATATTAGCACCAATAATGAATGTCCAGTCGTATAGGTCAACCACTTTGGCATTAAGACTCAACTCCACTCCCTGATTTTGTAATGAACCTATATTACGTTTCAAAGATGAGAATCCTGTTGATGCAGGAATTGGCACATCCAAGAGTGCATCTTCGGTTGTACGATTATACCAATTGACATCAATGGTCAGGCGTTTAAAGAACTCAAGGCTCAATCCTGCATCAATACTCTTTGTCTGTTCAGGCTTGAGATCACTGTTATAGAGTGCAAGCAGATCTAATGGCCTTTGTGTCTCGTACTTTGATGTTGAGTAGGCAAAACTTGCAACGGTTGATGAAATGGATACTCCGTTAAGGTTTGCCATATATCCGTACGATGCTTTAAGATTTAGATTTGTAAGCACTCGCTGGCGTTTAAAGAAACGATATTGCGATGGTGTCCATCCTGCTCCCACCGCCCATGCACTATTCCATCGTTTGTCGGCTGGTAATACTGATGAAGCATCTAATTTATAGGTTGCAAAAAGGTCATATGTTCCATCGTAAGTATATCCACTAACAACTCCAATTCCTATTTGGGCACTCTTGTCCCGCAGTCCGCTAACGTATGGTTGACGGTTTCCCTGAAGTGACTGATTTATTGCTGCTGCCGAGTTTATTGTTCCAACTCCATAGCCTCGCATTAGAACATTATCTGATGAGGTCATATAGTAGTCGGTATTTGCTCCAATAGTGAAGTCGTGCTTATCGTTAAAGGTCTTGCTATATGTTATACGAACATTTGAAGAGAGGTTTATTGTTGATAGTTTTGATTTTGAGTATATACCTCGCTCCTCTTCGGGAATACCAGAGTGTGTTTCGCTATATGCTGTTGAGGGCGTAAATTGACGATTCTCTGCCAACATAAAGTTTACTCCTCCAACAGCAGCTATATCTAACCCCGAAACTGGCGTTATGGTTATACTTGCTGTTGCTCCTGCATCTGTATCTGTTCCAACTTCGGAGAACTGATTCATTAGGTCTTTATATGTTCTTCCTGGATTTGACCACAACTCTCCAAACTTCTGCTCATAAGGGTTTAAATCATAAACTAATGATGCTGGATCATTTGTTGTTCCGTTAGGGGTATTTGTCTTTGAATATCCGCCGTTTACACTCATCATCAAATAACCAATCTTTCCAAGTCGTTGATCAAGATTTAACCTCAGACTCATTCTCTGTTTGTCGTTTCCTGGTATTCTTCCGCCCTGTTGAGTGTAGTTGGCAGACACATAGTACGATGTTGCATCGCTTCCACCTTTCAAACTCAGGTTGTGTTTTTGGTATAGACTTGTATGCAGTAGTTCATCAAACCAATCGGTATTGATGTTTCGCATTGAGTCGAGTTTCAACGCTCCTTGTGCTATAAGATTTTGCAAGTTTGGATCGTTTGAGTGAAATCTGTTATAGTAGTCGGCACTATATCTATATCCCGGGGTCTCAGGATTTTGGATAAGACGCTCCAACTCTAACTTTTCGGCTGAGTTCATCATCTCTATTCCTCGCCTACCTCGTGCGGTTACTCCAATATTCATATTGTAGTTTACTGAGGTCTTTCCCTCATACCCGCGTTTTGAGGTTATCTCCAATACTCCATTTGCCGCCTTTACTCCATACAAAGCACAAGCAGCGGCATCTTTCAGAACCTTTATATCCTGAATATCAGAGGTGTTTAAATTGTAAAATGTCTCAGCAGTGATAACCTGACCGTCTAATACATAGAGAGGCTCGTTTGTAGCATTGCCTTTTCGCAACGAAGAGTTTCCGCGAATACGAATCTCTGGGACTGCACCCAACTCTCCTGTATTTATCACATTCAAACCAGGCACAGAGCCTTGAAGAGCCAAACCCATATCTATCATAGGTTTCTCCTCAACGCGTTTAATATCGATGGATTGAACGACTCCACTTTTAGCACGTATATCTATCTCGTTGATATTTGTCTTTGCCGATACTACAACCTCATCGAGTTGTGTTTCATCTTCACTTAGAACTATATCAATAACTTTTTCTCCTCTATATTTAATGGTTTTGGTTGTCATTCCCAAAAATGAGTACTCTATAACCGCCCCATTATATACGCCTACAAGTTGATAATTTCCGTCTGCATCCGACACAGTTCCCAACTGAGAGTCAAGTATTCGTATTGCCGCTCCTGGCAGTGGATTGCGATCGGTATCAACTACACTTCCTGTTAGTCGCTTTTGAGCCTCGACACATAGCGGTAAACAAAAAATTATCAATATAGGCAATATCCTACTTCGCCACATTGCTATGCTGTTTTATATCTATTTTTAAAGTTTTACATATAAAAAAGTCTCATTTTTCAAATTTGTTTCAAATTTACAAAATTATATTGCAAAATGTAACATTTATTTGATAAAATATAGGAAATTGAAAAAAATTAACTCTTTGTTAATTGCAAAGGGCTTTAGATTCTCTAAGTTTTTTTATAGTGATGATTGTCAAATCGACAAATATTATTATAGTTGCATGATGCAAGCGACCCCTGTTAGTGGAAAGGCAAGTTTCTCAACTGAAAACAGACAACTTATCTTTAATTCTCTCTTCAAGAGCGATTCTCTCAAATGAGTATGTGCGATCTAACTCCTGCACCATAAAAAGGAGGGTTTGTGCTTTTTGTATCATCAGGCGGTTATGTTCAAAACGAACATCTTCAATTATCATCTTAACCAAGAGTTCTACCAACTGCCAATCGCCTATGCGTTGCATAATATCATCGCACTCAGCATTCGTTAACCACTCTGCCGACACATTGAGTTCGCTGTAATATCCATCGGCAAGAAGGGTTATATCATCCCCCTCGCTTTTACGTTTTATGAGATATGCAAACTTCTTTGCCAACTCTGTTATTTGTGCCAACAGATAATCTTTTTTTAACATAGACTTTTTTAACTCAATACAGTATGTTCCAGCAATATTTTTGTTCCTATTGCAATAAGTATTACGCCTCCTGCCAATGTGGCGTATGTTCGCCAACGGGTACCAAACATTTTACCTATATAGCAACCAACAACAGAGGCTAAAAATGTTATGGTAAATATTATTATGGTTGCATGGTGTAAGGCTATCTCTAAGAATGCAAATGATACTCCCACCGCTAATGCATCAATGCTTGTTGCTATACCCATCTGAATAAGGGTTACTGTTTTTGTTGGGTTAAAACAGCACTGCATCTCATCTTCTTTTTGTGTTACTACATCAAGTATCATTTTGCCTCCCAAGAATAGTAATAGTGCAAATGCTATCCAATGATCTACGACATGTATTATATCTACAAATCCTACCCCTAAAAACCATCCTATAACTGGCATAACTGCTTGAAAAAATGATAGATATAAGGCTATCTTTAAAACGTTTGATATTTTAAATGGTTTTAGTGCTACTCCTGATGATAGCGAAACCGCAAACGAATCCATTGAAAGCCCTAGTGCCAATATTATTAGTGCTAATATACTCATATATCAATTAGAAATCTTACTATTTACTCTTTATATTTCCTTGTTTTTTAAAACTTTCATTATATCTGCTGGTGGCAAACCTCTCTTTAACTGCTCCGCCATATAGAGCATATATGGCTTTGAGTGCTCAAAAAATTTATATAATCCTTTGCATAGATAGTTTAAACCCTCTTCGCCATCGGAGGTTTTTGAGATTCTATTTTTGGGACACTCGCCATTGCAAAGGTGCAGAAATTCACACTCTTTGCATTGGCGTGGCAGAGAGGTAAACTTTCTCTCTCCAAACTTCATCTGCTCAGGCGAGAGCATCATCTCTGTTAATGTACGTGTGCGTATGTTTCCTAATTTGTATTCTGGAAAGACAAAGTGATCACAACTATATACATCCCCATTATGCTCCATAGCAGCAGCATGTCCGCACACCTTTGCATATATACACACTCCTGGTTGCTCTCCTACCCAACCTGCAAGCGTTGAATCGAATAGTTGTATGAAGTATTGCCCTACATCTTTTCTTACCCACTCATCAAATATGGTGCAATAGAAATTGCCGTAATCTTCGGGAGAAACGCACCACGGTGGCATTTCAACATTTTCAAAATTATTACCCGGAGGAAGAAGTTCTAAGCCATCGGCACGATCTCCCCAACGCTCTACTATGGGCGAGAACTGCATATAGTGGCTTCCTATACTCTTAAAAAAGTTATATACCTGTAACGGATACTTTGCACTATAATCGTTAACTACCGAGAGGGTATTAAACTCAACTCCATGCTTTTGCAAGAGTTCAACTCCTTTCATTACTTTTGCAAATGTTCCTCTCCCGCTCTTGTCTCGGCGATAGCGATCATGTATATGTTCGGGACCGTCAAGGGAGATTCCTACAAGAAAGTTCTCCTCTTTAAAAAATCGGCACCATTCATCGTTTAGTAAAATTCCGTTTGTCTGTATTGAGTTTGAAATAGTTCTTCCCCGAGCATGGCGTTGCTGCAAACGTATGGCTTTCCGAAAAAAATCTATTCCTCTCAAAAGTGTTTCACCTCCATGCCAAGTGAATAGTACGTTTTGTGTGGGTTGACACTCTATATAATCTATTATGTAACGTTCCAAAATATCATCACTCATCTTGGGTGATGTTCCTCGATAGAGTTCTCCTTTCTCAAGGTAGTAGCAATAGTGACAATCTAAATTGCACAACGCCCCTATTGGCTTTGCCATAACATATATGGGAAAAGTCAACGGATTGAATATTGCTGTCTTAGAGTTATTTTGCATTCTGTTTTCCTCTTATTTGTTCAAGTTGTTGTGCAAGACGTGCTGTTTTTACTTTGCGTTTTGATGCAAGGTTTTTTGTTTCACCTTTATCTGTTGAGAGGTTGTATAGTTGTGGCTGTGGATTGTTTCCTGTCTCTATGGAGGTCCACCTGTTAAATGACTCTCCTTGTGATGGTGATATATATTTCCATTTGCCTGACACTATTGACAAGACGTTTTGTGCATTCTGCAACACAACTGTTTTACGTCCTGCATTGGTTTTACCCATCCACGCATCAATCTTGTTCTCGCTATCCGGAGCAGCACCTTCAGGCATTGTAACCTCTAACATTGATGCAAATGATGCAAACCAATCTACTTGCGAAAGGAGTGCATTATTAACTTTACCTCTATTTTTACCACTCCATTTTATAACACAAGGTATCCTTGTTCCTGCCTCAAAGGAGCTGTATTTACCGCCCCTAAACTCTCCTCCCGGTTTGTGATCGCCTAACAGTTCTACGGCTTCATCTTTATATCCATCATCAACTACTGGACCATTGTCACTTGATAATACTATTATGGTATTATCATACAATCCAAATCGCTTTAATGCCGAAACAATCTCTCCAACACTCCAATCGAATTGTATTATTGCATCTCCTCTTGCCCCCATTCCTGATTTTCCTTCAAAACGACTATGCGGAACGCGTGGAACATGGGCATCTTGTGTTGCAAAATATAAAAAGAATGGTTCTCCTTTATGATTCTCTATAAACTCTATTGCCTTTTGCGTTAGCACATCTGCAATATCTTCATCTCTCCATAAAGCCTTACCTCCTCCTTTCATATATCCGATACGAGATATTCCATTAATTATTGAGAAATCATGACCATGAGAAGGAGAGAGTTTTAAGAGTTCTGGATTATCTTTCCCCGTAGGTTCTCCATCAAAGTTTTTGTTATAATCTACATATATAGGATTTTCTTCATCGTAATTTGCTACTCTTCCATTTTCTACGAATACACATGGCACTCTATCGCCTGTGGCTGCCATTATATATGAGTAGTTAAATCCAATATCCACAGGATTGGGTGAAAGATATGAATTCCAATTCTGCTCTCCGCTTACAGAGCCTAATCCTAAATGCCACTTACCTACTACTCCTGTTCTATATCCTGCATCAACGAACATATCTGCCAATGTGTATTTGTCTTCCGGAATTATAAGAGCTGCATCTCCATTGGCTACCCCAGTTCCCTCTTTTCGCCAAGCATACTCTCCTGTGAGCATTGCATATCGCGATGGGGTACTTGTTGCTGCCGCACTATGAACATTTGTAAATCGTACCCCTTCGTGTGCCAACGCCTCTACATTTGGTGTTGATATTGTTGTTGAGCCATTACAACTCAAATCACCATAACCAATATCATCAGCATATATGAATATCACGTTAGGCTGGAGATTTTCTTCTTTCTCTTGTGATACTGCATCAATCATTGATAATGATGCTATTGAAAATATTAATGGGATACGTTTCATTGTGTATGTTTACTTTCAAACATCTACAAAGTTAATATTTTGAATATATTTTTTAGTATCTTCGCACTATAAAATTCATCGCAATTATGAAAAAGAGAGTTTTGGTTACTTACAATATGTTCAGGGCCGGTTATGCCGAGTTGATTAAGAAGTTTGATGTTACTTTTCCGCCCGAAAGGCAAGAGTCGTTTACCTACGAAGAGGTGTTGGATATGATTGAGGATTATGATGTTCTGCAATCGATGTTCAACTTTAAGGTTGATGAGGCTCTTATGACCAATGGCAGGAAACTTAAATTAATATCGAACTACGCTGTTGGCTTTGATAATATTGATGTTGCATGTGCCACACGATTGGGAATACAAGTTACCAATACTCCTCACTCGGTTACCGAGCCTACTGCCGACCAAGCAATGGGTTTGATATATGCTGTTACACGCCGTATTGCCGAAATGGACAGACGCATAAGAATTAAAGGTAATGTTCATGTGGGATTGCTCGAAAATCTTGGACACTCGCTTTATGGTAAGACTCTGGGTATTATTGGTATGGGCAGAATTGGTTGCGCTCTTGCTCGTAGAGCAATGGCTGCAGGGATGAAGATTGTCTATACCAAACGTAATCGTATGAGCGAAGACGAGGAGCAAAAATATAATGCCACATATATGAGTAAAGAGGAGCTTTTGCAGTGTGCCGATATTGTTTCGGTTAATGCTCCTTATACTCCCGAAACGTTCCATATTATTGGAGAAGCGGAGTTTGAGTTGATGAAGCCTTCGGCAATTCTTATCAATACTGCTCGTGGTCCTTTGGTTGATGAAAAGGCTTTGGTAGTGGCTCTTAAAGAGGGTAAGATTTGGGGTACCGGATTGGATGTGTTTGAGAATGGCGATTACCCTTCAGATGAACTTGCCACACTCGACAATGCTGTTCTTAACCCTCATTTGGGTACTCAAACTATTGAGACTCGCAACGAAATGGCATTTGTTGTTTCGCAAAATATTATAAACTTTTTTGAGGGAGGAGAGGTGTTTAAGGTAAACCATATTTAGAGTTGTTAGTTATCGGTTTCACCGCCCCTGCGGGGTAGTTGTTAGTTATTAGAGTGAAAAGAGATGATATTATAGAGAGGTTGAAAGGTGTTGCATCTGCCGAGAAGAGGGAGGTGCAACTCAGATTTTTTAAGACTGGCGAGGGAGAGTATGGCTATGGCGACAACTTTTTAGGGGTTATGGTGCCACAAGTCAGGTTGATTGTTAAAGAGTGTGTTAACCATATTGATTTAACTGAGATTGAAAGCCTACTGCACAGCGAATATCACGAAGCTCGTCTTACCGCTCTATTGCTTTTGGTAAAGATGTATGAAGATAGTATGAATATTTCTATCGGACGTGGCAGGTCACGCCACTACACACTGAGTTACTCACCTGAATGTTTAAGGGAAAAGATTTTTAATATTTATATATCTAATACTCATTATATCAATAACTGGGATTTGGTAGATTTGTCTGCACCTAATATTGTAGGGAATCATTTATATAATGGGAATTGCTCTCTGTTGTATGAATTTGCTAAAAGCAACCACCTTTGGAAACAACGTATTGCTGTTGTAGCAACTCTTACGTTTATTCGTAAAGGGGAGTTTACTCACACCTACGCTCTTGCCAAACTATTTATGGATACTCGCCACGACCTTATGCAGAAGGCTGTGGGTTGGATGTTACGCGAAGCAGGGAAACGTGATGAAAACCAACTTCGCAATTTCTTAAACGAGTATAAAAACATTATGCCTCGCACAATGCTCCGCTATGCTATAGAAAAGTTCTCTCCAGAAGAGCGTAAAGAGTTTATGAAGAGATAATTATTTAGAATTATTAATTATAACATAAACTTTCTCATAACTCTAATATTTTATTTTTAGTTAATCTCTTCTCTACAAAGATATATTCTACCTTACTAAAAACCAAATATGTTTAAAGATTGTGGTTAGCAATCCGTAGTGATGTGCCATTATTCTAAATCGCTCTTTGAGTGATTTTACATGGTTGCGAGTGGTTGCTCCCTCCTCTAAATAGTTTACCATATACCCTTCAATGGGCGTGCAATGGGTTGCTTTTGAGAGTATCTTCACACACCAATCAAAGTCGGCAGAGAAGCGGTATTGCATATCGTAAGGCATTGCCAACTCTCGTTTGGGCAAGAAGGCTTGATGACACACCAACATCCCGTTTTTAAAACTGTTGCGTGTCAAGTGTTTTGGTGGACGTAAACGGCGTGGACGCAGATAATTTCTTTCGGTATCTACTATTGCTGTATCGCCATATATTACATCGGGGTTGGTTTTAGCTACATCGGCTATCTGTTGCAATGTATTGGGGCTATATAGAGAATCTCCTGCATTTAGGAACATCAGATAATCTCCCTTTGCCAAGGCAAGACCCTTGTTCATTGCATCGTATATGCCTTTGTCCTTTTCGCTTATTAAGTGTGTGGGAGTAACTCCGCTATCTGCTATAACTTTTAGGGTATTATCTTTTGATGCTCCGTCAACAATTATATACTCATACCCTTTAAAGGTTTGTTCCTTTACACTTTTAAGGGTTGCTTCAATCTCTTTTTCGGCATTATAGCACACTGTTATTATTGATATTACGGGTGTTGCCATTACTCTTGGTTTAGTAAACGTTTGTATAGTTCAATGTGTTGGGTTGCTACCTCTTGGGGCGACATTATTCTATCTATTTTTGCTATTGCACAATCTCGCATCTTTTCATCAGAGTTTTGCAATATCCAATTTATTCCTTCAGCAAAATCCTGAGTTGATGGGTACTCTGCAAGGTATCCGTTTTTTTTATGGTCTATCAGCATTGTTTGCCCAGCATTGTTGAACGACACAGCCGGTGTTCCACACGCCATTGCTTCGGCTATAACCAACGAAAGTGACTCATAATGCGATGGTACCACCACCACATCGGCAGCCGAATAGAGTTGTGCTAATTGCTCTTTATCTAACTGTTCTCCAACATATATGTATCTACAAGGGATGCGTTGTAAAAGCTCTTCATCATTTTTTATTGCACCAAAGAGCAGCAGTAGCAAATTCTCTTTTTCGCCACTCTCCTCTATTGCTTTAAAGAGCATATCTGCTCCCTTTATGGGATCGTTTAGTTTTGCTGCACCAAACGCTAATACCTTTTCAGTTGGTAATATTCCCAAACGTTGACGGCACACCTCTTTTGAGTGTGGGCGGAAGGTATTGGTATCCATCACATTGCAGATTACCTCTTTTGGGTTTGTAGAGGTTAATGCACTTCTGTTCAGGCGTTGTAACATCCAGTTGCTTATTGCTACAAATGTTACATTATGTTTATATAGGTTCTGTTTTTTATGCCATACTTTTGCAGCGAGGTCTTTATCAGATGAGGTTGCCAAATAGGGGCAATCTTTACACTCGGTTGTGTATCTGTTACACTCCCCTGCATGGTGGCATATTGCAGTTGCATACCACATATCGTGTGGAGTTATTACTATTGGTTTGCCTATTGCCACCAAACTCTCTATACCTTTTAGCGACACCATTCCCTGATTTACCCAATGGAGGTGTATCACATCTGCATCTTTTACTGCTTTGAGGTTTGTTATATCTGTTCCAAATAGTGCAGTTGATACTGTAAAGAGGTTTTTACGTGAGAAGCGGTTTGTTAGCCATATACCTAATCGTTCAAACAGAAATGCTATTTTGTATCTTATCTTGCCCCACAGAGTTTTTGAGAGTACCTCAACAGACTCTCCTCCTTCGCCCTCAGCAACAACAAGAGTTGCATCAACACCCTGTTCACAAAGAGCCTTGTGCAGACGCTGAGCCGCTATTGCTGCTCCTCCTCCACTCTGTTTGGTATTTATAAGGGCTACCTTCATAAGAATATTCGTTTTAGCATTGCAACTATTGCCACTCTCAATTTATTTGTATATGATGTACGTATCATATAGGTTTTACGCAACCTGTTTCGCATCTCTTTGTTCTCCTCAACGGGAGTTATCATTTGTGGATGTAACTCATCGGTATATAGTTTTACAGAGAACAAATCAGGGGTATTACAGTGTGTTGCTCCTGCACCAAAACCGCTGTTTGTTACTAATGGTTTACCTACATTTAGAGATAGCTTACGGCTTACAAATAGCGAGGCATTCCAACGTACTGCCCACGAGTTTATCTTGCCTTTGCACTGTTCATTTAACATTCGTGTAAAGTGATAACCCATATCAAACTCACGCTCTCTCTTCTCCTCTTTTATCTTTTCAAGAAGTTTGTTTGCGTCTGGTTCAAAGTAACGCCAACCTCTCTTCCATGTTGCCCATCCCCAACTATTGGCAAAACTTATAAGAAAGTTATCATCAAAAGTCATAGGCGAGGACAATACGTGCGAGTTTATATTTATCACCTCCTCAACATCTTCGTACATATCCAGAGCCTCGTTCATATAGGTAAGGAAGTGAGGAGATAGCACCAAATCATCCTCTAAGACAATTGCTCTGCCATGCTTTTCAAGCACCTTGCCAACTCCATATATCACACTATCGGCAAGGCCTCTGTTTTGTGTAGCCTCCTCAATGATTACCTCTTTAAAACCTGTAATGCTTTTTATATAACTTCGCACCGCTAAAACATCTACCATATCTTCACCACCCTTTGCGGCATCGGAGAAGATATACAGGATGCTCTCACTTGCCAAGTGAGATTGTTTTAACGACTCAATACACCTCTTTGTGTGCACTGCTCTACGATATGTAAATAGTATTATTGGTGCTGTCATTATGATTCAGGCGTTTTTGTTATTCCTAATTTACGTTTTGCCAACGACAGGCACTCCAGCCAAATCTCCATTTTAAAGAGTGCCACAATAGCAATATACGACAGTACAAATATTATTGTTGCCACTATAAGTTGCAACCAACTATTGCTGAGAAAAAGATATGTTACAAGCGAAACGAGTGCCGAAACAAGAGCCACCGCAAAGTAAGGGAGTATATCTTTCAAAAGGGTTGCTATCTTGTAGCCAGCCACCTTTGATGCCACTATTGCTGTTACCACAAGCGAAAGGACTGTATATATCACCCATACCCATATAAGGTTTATTATTGAGTTGCTCAGAACAAGAACAACGGCTATTGATAGCACAAGAAATATCTTCTTTGCAATTTCAAGTTTTAGGTTTATATCTGAACGCCCTTCGGTATTGAAGAGGTCATAATACAATATTATAAACGGAGAGAACATTCCTGCCAAAGAGAGAATCTGTAACA
Source organism: Bacteroidales bacterium (assembly GCA_017521245.1). Taxonomy (NCBI): domain Bacteria; kingdom Pseudomonadati; phylum Bacteroidota; class Bacteroidia; order Bacteroidales; species Bacteroidales bacterium. Next base: position 11,748 of record JAFXDI010000001.1, on the reverse strand, counting down.
TTGGCACCGATGCACTCCACTTTTCGGTAATAAGCGATATTATCAAAGGGTTTGCCACCACAATGAGTAACATCATTATGGGGAATATAAAGAAAGCAGTTGTTCTGATATACTTACCAAACACTCTCAAAAGACGAGGTTTGTCATCGTTTATAGATGATAACACAGGGAATGCCACACTGCGGAAAATGTTTGCAATGAGAGCAGATGGAATATCTTGCAGTTTTTGAGCCTGAGTATAAAATCCAACTGTTGCTGTTGAAAAAGATTTTGCAATGATAAGGGGGTAGATGTTATTAAAAACAGCATTGAGAACCCCTGTTCCCAAAAGGTTTGCACTATAACTCAAAAACTCTTTTATTGAGGCTATTGAGAATATCAGTTTAGGAAACCATCTGCCATAGCACCACAAGAGTAAAGTTTTAAGTATTGATAATCCAACAGTTTGAACAACCAAAGCCCACACACCTCCGTCGTTTGATGCCAACCATATAGCAAATGCAGATGATATGGTTAGAGCCACAATATTTATTCTGGCATACTCGGTAAAGCGAATCTCTTTAAACATTCGGGTTTGCTGTATCAATCCCAACGAGTTGAATATTATTGAAAGGAACAAGACACGTGAGATTGACACCAAATCGGGGATATCAAAGTAGTTTGCTATGAATATTGCCGAAAAGTAGAGTATCAGATAGAACACTAACGATATTATCAGATTGAAGAAAAATATTGTTGAGTAGTCTCTATCTGTTGCCCCTTTCTTTCGGATAAGAGCAGAACTGAAACCACTATCAATAAGTATGTTTGACAACACAATAAATATTGTCAAAACACCTATCTTACCATAGTCGCCAGGCATAAGGAGATTAGCGAGGATAATTCCAGAAACAAAATATATAATCTGTTGTCCGAACTTATCCACGAAACTCCATATAAGTGCCTTTTCAGTTTTTTGCTTTAGGTTCATTTCAGTTGTTAGTTGTTAGTTGTCAGTTAAAATTCCAACAACTAAAACTACCCCACTGGGCGGCGAAGCCGAAAACTAAAAACTCATAAATTATTTTACTTCACTACCTGGTGAAACCTCGCTGTTAGTAGTGGTAACAACCAATTTGTTATTAACAAAGTCTTCGGCAGAGAGTATCATACCTTGCGACTCTATGCCTTTAATTTTGCGAGGAGCAAGGTTTGCAATAAAGCAAACTTGTTTACCAACCAAATCTTCAGGAGAATAGTGTTTTGCAATACCCGAAACAATAGTTCTACCACCCAAACCATCATCAATCTTGAACATGAGTAGTTTATCGGCTTTAGGAACTTTAGTACACTCCAAAACAGTACCTACGCGAATATCCAATTTCAAGAAGTCTTCAAAATCAATGTTTTCTGCTATTGGGTTTGCCTTCTTTGCCTTTTGTTCGTTAGCAGCCTTTGTATCTTGCAGACGTTGAATTTGTGCCTCAATGGCAGCATCTTCAATCTTTTCAAACAGTAACTCAGGAGCGTTGATAGCAGCACCTTCAGCAAGAATATTCATCTCACCCAAACGACTCCAATCGCACTCTGTCATATTCAACATTTTGCGAAGTTTAGCAGCAGAGAATGGCAAGAATGGTTCAAATGCTATTGCAAGGTTTGCCGATATTTGCAATGCTATATTTAAGATTGTTGACACACGTGCCATATCTGTTTTAGCAAGTTTCCAAGGCTCAGTGTCAGCAAGATATTTGTTTCCGATACGTGCCAAGTTCATAGCCTCTTTCAGAGCATCGCGGAAACGATAGTTTTGTAGCAACTTCTCTATCTCCTCTTTTACCGATGCAAACTCTGCTATTGTTGCGTTGTCATATTCAGTTAACTCTCCAGCAACAGGCACTTTACCCTCAAAATATTTGTGAGTGAGAACAATGCTACGATTAATAAAGTTACCAAGAATTGCAACCAACTCGTTATTGTTACGTGCTTGGAAGTCACGCCAAGTAAAGTCATTATCTTTAGTCTCAGGAGCATTTGCAGTAAGAACATAACGCAAAACGTCTTGTTTACCGGGGAAGTCAACCAGATATTCGTGCAACCATACAGCCCAATTTCTTGAAGTAGAGATTTTATCTCCTTCAAGATTTAGGAACTCGTTTGCAGGAACATTCTCTGGCAAGATAAAACTACCCTCAGCCTTAAGCATTGCAGGGAAGACTATACAGTGGAACACAATGTTATCTTTACCAATAAAGTGAACAAGTTTAGTCTCTTTATCTTTCCAGTACAACTCCCACTTATCGGGCATCAACTCTTTTGTATTTGAGATATAGCCAATTGGAGCATCAAACCATACATACAACACTTTGCCCTCAGCACCCTCAACAGGTACAGGAACTCCCCAATCAATGTCGCGACTTACAGCACGAGGTTGCAATCCCATATCTAACCACGATTTACATTGACCGTAAACGTTAGTTTTCCACTCTTTATGTCCCTCCAAAATCCACTCACGAAGGAATGGTTCGTGTTGGTCAAGAGGAAGATACCAGTGTTTAGTATCTTTAAGCACAGGAACACTTCCGCTTATTGTTGATTTTGGATTTATAAGGTCTGTTGCATTTAGAGATGTTCCACACGCTTCGCATTGGTCACCGTAAGCATTCTCATTTTTACAGTGAGGGCAAGTACCTGTAATGTAGCGGTCGGCAAGGAATTGTCCAGCCTCCTCATCGTAGTATTGAGCCGATGTCTTCTCAATAAATTTACCCTCATCGTAAAGTTTACGGAAGAACTCCGATGCTGTTTTGTGGTGTATCTCAGAAGTTGTACGAGAGTATATATCAAATGATATACCAAACTCCTCGAACGACTTTTTGATTATTCCATGATAACGATCTACAATATCCTGTGGGGTAACACCCTCGTTACGAGCCTTAATTGTAATTGGTACACCATGCTCATCAGAGCCACCAATAAGAATAACATCCTCGCCCTTTAAACGTAGGTAACGAGTATAAATATCGGCAGGCACATACACTCCTGCCAAGTGTCCTATATGAACAGGTCCGTTTGCGTATGGTAACGCAGTGGTAACAAGTGTTCTTTTAAAGTTTTTCTCCATAGTATATATTTTTATTTATTTAATTTCAACATATCATCAATGTAGTTGCGGTTATTACTCAAGCGAGGCACTTTGTGTTGACCTCCAAGTTTACCTTTTGCTCTAAGCCAATCCTCAAACAACCCCTTTCGGGCTGGTACAATCTCAAGGCGATCAAGAGCAATACCTTTATAGCGTTTTGCCTCATAGTCAGAGTTTATCTCTTGAAGCGAAGCATCCAATATACGAGCAAATTCATCAAGAGAAGCAGGCTCTTTGTCAAACTCTATCAACCATTGGTGACGACCTCTGGTACCCTCCGACATAAAGACAGGAGCAGCAGTGTAGTTTGATATTACCGCACCAGTCATAGCACAAGTTTTAGCCAATCCCTTCTCGGCATTATCAACCATAAGTTCCTCGCCAAAGGCATTAATAAAGTGCTTTACTCGTCCCGATATTGTAATCTTGACAGGGTTTACACTCTCAACTCTTACGGTATCGCCAATCAAATAACGCCACAATCCGCTGTTGGTGGTGATTACAAGAGCATAGTTTTCACCCTTCTCAACTTCCCAATAGGGTAATACTTTAGGCGATGAACTTCCAATCTCCGACATTGGTATAAACTCAAAGAAGATACCAAGATCAATCAACAATAACATTGATTGCTCATCAAAAGAGTTTTGTACAGCAAAGAATCCCTCAGATGCGTTGTAAGTTTCAACGTAGTGCATCTTATCCGATGGGATAAGTTTTTTGTACTGCTCACGATATGGCGCAAAGCTAATTCCGCCATGAAAGAACAACTCCAAATTTGGCCAAATATCAGTAAGGTATTGTTTGTTGTTATCCTGCAATATCTTTTTGATAAGAACCATAAACCACGATGGCACTCCCGATAGATTTGTTACATTCTCGTTAACTGTAGTAACAGCAATCTTTTCGAGTTTACTCTCCCACTCCGACATAAGAGCAATCTCCTTTGACGGCACACGCACCTTATTTGCCAACTCTGGCATATTTTGAATAAGGATTGCCGAAAGGTCGCCACAATGGTAGTGACCTGCAAGATTACTTATCTCGTGACTTCCGCCAAGAATAAGAGCCTTGCCATCGAACAAACGGCTATTAGGGTTAAGATTAAGATATGATGCCACACACGATTGTCCACCTTTATAGTGGCAATCCTTACGAGCCTCATCACTAACAGGAATAAATTTACTTTTATCGTTGGTTGTTCCCGAAGATTTAGCAAACCATTTTATATTTGTATTCCATATCAAGTTCTGTTCACCAGCCAGCATACGTTCAACGTAGGGTTTAACACCTTCGTAGTCGATAACAGGCACACGCTCTGCAAAGAGACGGTAATTATCATTAATATCAGAGAAACCATATTTACGCCCTACCTCTGTATGCTTTGCCGCATCTAACAACGATGCAAGGAGTTTACGTTGAATATCCTCCCCATTATTAGTAAACGAATCAAGTTCTTTAATTCGTTTCAAGAAGAATGGTCGTATTAAGGATGTTAAGGTTAAGTTCATCTTTTATCTCTTAACTAAAAGTTTTTATAGTAATATTAAAAACATACTTTGCTTTAATATGTAGGCACACAATTACGCACACATACTAAATAACCTACAAATTTACAATAAATTTGCAGGATTGCAGATACTTTTAGTTGAAAAAGTTATTGATTAACGAGTATTAGCTCGTTGAAAGAGAAATAAGAAATAACTTTTCAGTTGTTAGTTGTTAGACAAAGGTGGCCAAGACCTAAAGTTCCGACTCATCAACCAACAATATTTTGTGGATATTTTTGCGTTTATCAAGTGACAGATTAAGACTATCAATCATAAAGGCATCAATAGAGCCATAAGTAACTTCAAGAGCATTTATAACATTTGCAATATCGCGATGGTTATTGTGGATTACCGAAGCAACAGCCTCACGAACATCCGTTGGCAGATGCGATATTTTTGACATTATACGCCCTTTGCAGAAATACTTATTTGCCCAAGTATAATCTTCATAAACTTCATCAATAGCCACACCTAACGAATAGAGGATAAACAATGAAGCCAAGTCGCTACAACCCTTTCCATAGTGCGATGATAAGATTACAGGATAGTTTGCTTCATCTTGCAAAACATCAAAGAGTTGAGAAAAGCACTGCTTTGCATCATCGGTAAGAGCCGAGAAGTAATAATCGTTAATAACCGCACGAGCATCTTGTGATGTGAAATCGCCTTGATAAACCCTTTTAATAATAGAGTCAACATCAAACGAAACATAAGGCATATAAACAACATTCTCCACGCCTAACTCCGATGCAGAATATCTACACTCATTCTTATCGCGATACTCTATAATTGTTTTGGGTGCAATATTTTTAACACGCTGAATATCAACAGTAGAAAGAGTATCCAAAGGACCAGTTCTGTAAATCATTCCCCACTTTGTTTTCTTACCAGATATACCCGAATATCCACCCATATCGCGGAAGTCGTATGCACTTCTAATGTACGATGCACGAGCAGCAACAATACGAGAGAAACAGTTATTAAAATCGAGCAGAAAATAGTGACGTTTTAGGGGATCAGGTGTAGGAAAAACCGCAACACCATCATCAGCATCGACAACCGAAACAGGATCTTGCCAAGTATCAAAGTTATCGGGAGAGTCAGAAACATATATCTTTACCTTACCCTCTGCCTTTGGAAATATTTCCCACTTGATGATATACTCATTATCCATAGTAATGTCGCACGACACGTTAGAGTCGTGTGTATGCGAAAAACAGGCAGAGAACAAAAACAGAATGATAATTGTTATTATAGCAAGGGGTATTTTTTTTATCATCGGCAAAAGGTATTTATATATTTCTTATTTTTCAGAGTTCTATTTTAAAGTGTCTAATTTCTCTTTTATAGAGTCTGAAATTACCTTTGCAAATATATTACATAAAGAGATATATAGTACATAGCACAACAATCATTTATATATAAAAATAACTGAAAATTGTTGTAATTTGTGAAAATATACCGAGTTTAGTAAATATTTGTAAAATTTATCATTTGTCTAAAAGATAGATGAACATACTACCATATGTAACAGGATTGGTCTGAAAGACCTGGGAGAACTTGTTCTCCTACTTAATAGCCGTAGGTTTTCAAACCTACGGAAAAGAGGTCCCTCATCCTCTCCGTCGGAAAGACGGGAAACGTACCACCCAAGCAGTAAAACATAGAGGTCCCGTCTTTGCAGACGGAGGAAGAATAAACATCAATAACCACGGACTTTGTCCGTGGCTATTCGTAGTTTCGCTTTGCTCAACATTGTCTTTCAGACAAATGATAGTAACCCAAGTTCTCACTCTGTTTTATAATTGTGGGGTTTTATTTTAAAGTAACTTTTCCACGTCTGGAAGACAGGGGAGAACTTGTTCTCCTACTTAATAGCCGTAGGTTTTCAAACCTACGGAAAGGAGAGCAACCATACCCACCGTCTGAAAGACGGGAAACGTGCCACCCAAGCAGTAAAATATAGAGTATCCCGTCTTTGCAGACGGGGGAAGAATAAACATCAATAACCACGGACTTTGTCCGCGGCTATTACGTAGTTTCGCTTTGCTCAACATTGTCTTTCAGACAACTTTATCCTAATATAATTGAGGTGTTCTTCCAATGTCCGCAAAGAGGGAAACACCTCCACGTATAATTTTGATAAGAATAAAATAAAATTTATCTTTGTAAATAAACTGTAAGTTATGAGTTTCACCCAATCCGTTTATCACATTGTATTCAGCACAAGAGAGAGAGAAAAGTTAATCTCTTTAGAGATTGAACGAAATATATACAAAATTATATATGACCTTATAAATGGATATGGTGGTCATACTTATAGAATTGGAGGTATGCCTGATCATATTCACATATTAGTTGATATATCCTCCAAATTAAGTCTCTCTAATTTTGTAAAGAAATTAAAACAAGAATCAAGTTTTATTATTTCTCAAAACAATATAATTCCCAAATGGCAAGGTTGGGAAGAGGGGTATGCCGCATTTTCATATTCCTCAAAAGAGATACCCATAGTTATTAATTATATAACCAATCAGAAAGAGCATCATAAAAAGATTTCTTTTAGAGATGAATACAGAGATTGGTTAATTGAAATGGGCGTATCTCCAAACGAACCATATTTCCCCCAATAAATAATTTCCCGTCTTTGCAGACGGAGGAAGAATAAACATCAATAACCACGGACTTTGTCCGCGGTTATTACGTAGTTTCGCTTTGCTCAACATTGTCTTTCAGACAAATGAGAATATCATAAGCAAGTAGAACAGTGCACGCTCTGTCTGCAAAAAAAAGGTTTGCACAAATGCAAACTTTTTTTATCCAATTAGGCTAATAACAAACAAAAACTGAGAAACTATCTTTTTGATATATAATTCTCGTACGACATACACACTTCGGTTGAGAAGTCGAGTGCATACGAAATTATTTTGTCCCAGCGGTCAAGAGGCAGGGTGAGTATCTCATCGCGAGTAACACCCTCTTTTGTGATACCATAAATAACTCCTGCATTAAAGTTATCTCCTGCTCCAATGGTGCTAATGGGGGTAATATTTGCACTATCATAGTGACGGTGCCCTTGTGGAGTAAATAACTCAACGCCATTAGCAGCGGCAGTGTATATGAAAATTGGGCAATAGAAACTTATTCTGTTGCGATATATCTTCTCGGCATCTGTCTCGCCAAAAAGATAGAAGAAGTCTTCGCTTGAGCCTCTCACAATATCGGCAAACTCAAAGTTCTCCAATAGCGAAGGCATCATCTGTATTGCCTTATCAGCGTGCGATTTACGAAAGTTTGGATCATAATATATAATTGTTTCTCGCTCTCGGGCATACTCCAAGAACTCCAATATCTTTGGACGTATGTCGGGATTAAGAGCATAGAACGAACCTAATAGAAAAACATCATTAGGATCAATTCTTGGCCACACTACACTCAAACGAGTATCGGGATAGTTGGTGTAGAATGTATATTGTGCATCGTTATTTTCGTTTAGGAATGCCAATGATAGTGCAGTTTGTCCGTCACAAAACATATCAACACTTGTGGTGTCTAAACCATTCTCTTGCATAAACGATATTATGCTCTTACCAACAGAGTCGTTACCCACCTCTGAGATAAAGTGAGCAGGAACGCCTAAACGGCCAAGTGTTATCATTGCATTAAATACGCTACCACCAGGCACACCCTTTGTGGGCACTCCGTTTTTAAAAACTATATCGTAAACGGTCTCTCCTATACCAATAACCTTTTGCATTATGCAGTTGTTTGTGTTAGCTAACAAAGATTCGTTTGTTAATTCTGTTCCTCTTCTCCGCGTGAAAGCACTCCTAAATAGCCTCCATGGTGGCGAAGTGCATACTTCTCTTTTGTAAAGCCTATTGCTTTCATTGTTCCAACAACCAATATATCACCTATTACGGTCATCATTGTTGTTGAGGTGGTAGGTGTCAATCCCAATGGGCAAACCTCAGCAGGATTTCCTGTATATAGACACACATCGGCACGTTTTGCCAACTCGCCATCGTTGTTACCGGTAATAACAATATATTTAAGCTCGGGACGAAGACGCGAAGCCAATATCAACAGTTCCAATATCTCACGTGTTTTACCTGAGTTTGAGATAACCAACATTATGTCGTTCTCTTGAATAACACCAAGATCTCCATGTTGAGCCTCACTTGGATGAAGAAATATTGCAGGTGTTCCTGTTGAACAGAACGTAGTGGCAATGTTCATTGCAATTTGTCCTGCCTTACCCATACCACTTGTAACAAGTTTACCACCCTTTTTGTTCACTTGTTCAACAATTAAATTAATTGCTTTCTCAAAATTGTCTGTAACAGGTATATTCAATATTGCTTGAGCCTCGCTCTGAAGCAACTCTTTTATCTCTTCTGATTTCATATTCAGGTGTTAGTTATTAGACTAATCTTCAAGTTCTTTTAAATACTCAATACACTCTTGTGCTGAGTTAAATACTTTATAATACTCTTTATATACTGTTGGAGCAAACTTTGAGGAGTATAGTTTCTCAAGGCATGCTATCAACTCATCAAAAATTCCGTTAGTGTTGCAAAATATCAGCTCCTTATCATGAAATCCCAATTTGCGTTGTGCAATGGTAGAGAAAGCCTCATCCAAAGTACCAAAGCCACCGGGCATAGCAATTATAATGTCGGAGTTTGATATTAGCAAATCTTTTCGCTCGCTCAACGATGTTGTAACAACCATCTTATCAAGAGCCTTAAAAGCAAACCCTCTATCAATAATAGTTTGAGGGATAACTCCAGTAACCGTACCACCGCTCGCCTTTACCGTCTCTGCAAAAACGTTCATCATTCCTTTGTTGGTACCGCCATAGACCAAATTCTTTTTATTAGAGCCAATCCACGCAGCCAACAATCGGGCATCATCAAAAAACGATTCCTCAATATCAACGTAAGAGGAGCAGAATATTCCAATGCTATTTATCATACTATTTGCGAAGATACTACAAATTTTTTAATAGTACGTTCTATTTATTAAAAATCCAGTCTAACGAGAAGTTATAATATATCATACGCATACCAATATCGGTAGGCTCAACGTGTCTGCCCACCTCAACCAAACAGCCTATTGTTCCGTCAGGCAGAATGGTTAGTGAAGAGTATGCACTCATACCATCAACCAATTGGCGTTTCACATCCCATGTTTTACCATTGTCGGTGCTGATATATATAGTAACATTCTCTCGGTCGGTTTTACTTGCGGGAACAGAGTGTATCAACAAATCCTTTCCACCATAGGTGTAACGCAAAATATCACCATCGCAGGCTGGTTCAATGAGGTTATCCGACACGTAAGCAGGATGCCACGTTTCTCCTTTGGTTTTTGATATGGCAAACTTTCGATAACCCTTTTCGGGATTACGAATACTCATTAAAATATCTCCGTTAGCCAACTCCACAACCTTTGCCTCATCGCCCCTGTTTGATGGCGAAGGTGTTGGCGAGTTTTGTGACACTTTCCATGTCTTACCAAAGTCATCAGAATAGACCGCATAGTTATGCAACGACTGATAGGGTTTTGCTGAGTGACGTGCAGCCACAACAAACATCAAACGTCCACTCTCCAACTGCAATGCGTGTCCCGAGCCTGCAAACATTCCATGCCCTGCCCTGTGGCCATACACACCTTTATAAACTTGCTCGGTAATATCGCGAGGCTCGCTCCAAGTTTTGCCCGAATCGTAACTCTCCGAGAGATAGAGACGTTGAGGCTCTTCGGCAGTTGAGTCCCATAAGCCTTTATCACCCACAAACACAGCAACAATTTTATTGTTTACAAAATCGGTAACAACAGCAGCATCGCCATACTTTTTACCAGTGAGCGAATCGCCACGAGCAACAGTAACAGCAGCCTCCCACGTTCTACCGCCATCGGTACTGCGACGAGAAACAATACTTATAGTATTGGGCAGATCTGTCAGAATATCTCCGCGCTTATCAGATATGGCAACCAACGCACCATCAGGGGCAGTTACCAATGCAGGAATACGATAATATTTTGAGCCATCTTGATTTAAGTCATACACTATGCTGTATGCCAAAAGAACATCCCTCTTGCAGTTTGTAGCCTCTAAGGGGTATGCACACCCGTCAATTGCAATAGAGGTTGGCATAGCAGTAATCGAGTTTCCCTCACAAGCCTCCTCCCTAACATCACAAGTGAGCCATAATACGTGATTGCCAATAGGCATTTTCTCACCAATAGGCATAACAACCGTAGCAGTTGAAGGAGTGGAGATCTCACCCAAAAGTAAGGCATCACAAAAAACAGTATCGGCAGTAGCAAACAGTTTTACACTTTTTATATCGGCAAGAGCAGATGTTCCGCTAAAATCAATTGTAATGTCATTAACCTTTGCTTTGCTCTCGGCAACCGTCATCATAACCCTGCCGAAAGGTTCATCAGATGTTCCTTTGCCTACGTATTGATTATAGTATAACTGATTTGAGGTAACAGTTACTTGCGATTTTGTGCATGCCACCAATAGTAGTAGCGAGAGTGTTGATAGTATAAAAAAGCACCTTCTCATATTATTGTTTTTTATAATGTTTATTTTTTTACAAAGATAGGGGTTTTATTTTAATTAGGAATGAGGAGTTAGGAATTAGGAGTTAGTTGTTGGCTGTTAGGAATTAGTTATTGGACCAATTAGACTAATTAGACTTATTGGACTAATTAGACAATAAAAATGGTTGCCCTCAAAAGGACAACCATTTTTCTATTTTGGCGGACAGAGCATGCTCTGTCCCTACTGCTTGGGTGGCTCTCAGTTTATTACCCCTCCGACTTACAGCCACCTCCCCTACATGAGGGGAGGTGTTTAAGAGTATACAACATAAAATGGATTACGTAATCCATTGGCGGACAGAGCATGCTCTGTCCCTACTACTTTTGATACCCGTTTTTGCGGACGTGGCGGCCAAGTCCCTACAACATTGGAGGCTCTCAGTTTATTACCCCTCCGACTTACAGCCACCTCCCCTACTTGAGGGGAGGAGTTTAAGAGTATACAACATAAAATGGATT